>JALZFK010000253.1 GCA_030861585.1 Actinomycetota bacterium
TGCCGTAGTAGGCCTCCATCATCGCCCGGTCTTGGTCGGGCCCAAATTCGGCCTCCGCCGAGAGGTCCCCCAGGTCCCACATCGGGTCGTTCATCCCAGAGAACTCCCAGTCAATAATGTAAAAGCGCTCGCCGGTATCCAGGAAATTCCTCGGCCACGGGTCGTTGTGGCAGGGCACGAGGGGCATGGGGGACGTTCCCAGCGCTACCTGCACCGCCTGTGCCACGCGCTCCACCCCGTAGTAATCCTCCGGCAGCGGTGCTCGCAGCTTGCTCAGGATGCCCAGGTAGTTGTCGATCATGGCGAAAACATCGAAGCGGGAACCGAAGACCGGGCCGAGGCGATGAACCTGCTTGAGCGCCAGGGCGGCGCGAGCCGGGGCTCCCGGATCACGCCGGAACCTCTCCCCGTCCATGGCCACCCCGTCGACGAACCGGGACAGCATCGTGCCCTCTTTCGCGTCGAAGTAGAGTACCTCGGCGTTGATCCCGGCGGTCGCCGCGCGCCGGGCGTTGTGCTCCTCGATCGTTCGGTTTATGTATTCGAAGGTGTCCTTGCCGGGGAGCCGTAGGGCATAGACCCCCTCGTCCGTAGTTACCTTATAAGTGACGTTAGTGAGAGAGCCAAGAAGCTCGAGCTTAACGTTTTCCAACTGCACGCCTTCGAATAGGGGTATGCAAGACAGCACAGCGTACGCATCGTTCAACCTCGCTCCTCTCTAAGCCCGTTTTAGGGGCACGTTTCCCTGCAGCCCGCGCTCAAACCCGTTTTAAGGTTATGGTCCCCGCGGCCCGTGCTATGATCCCGACACGAACGTCGTGGACCTTATATTAACGCCGTATAACCTCTGTGTAAACTCACTGGGCGCTTAGAGGGCGGGCATCGGCTACCTGCGGGATGCGAATAGGATGCTTACTTGGCCGAGGTCTTGTCGCCAGGCGTCGTTGCGCGCCATGTACTCTTCCAGCTCGCCGTTCTGGTCCAGCTTACGAATACGATAAAGGACCCGCTCCAGTTGATCTTCCGTGACCAGCGCCCAGGCCGAATCGCCGTCGCGCCACTCTGCGGAAAGTGGACCGCGGGGGTCGAAGTAAGCCCTGCCCTGGACCGGGGCGTCGACCGGCACGAATCTTCCCCGGTGCTCAAAACCGCATTCGTCGAGAATCTCGAGCAGCTCGTCGAGGGGGGCGTAGCGGTTTCGGAGGGCATCGGCGGCCTCTCGGATCAAGCTGTAGTGCCAGTAGCCGTGACGTAGTTGCTCTTGTGAACAGGTGTTGACGACGAGAACTCCGTCGGGCTTGAGGACCCGGGCAAACTCCTGAAAGACCTGGCGATGGGCGGGGAACCCTTTCGCGGCGGTATCCGGCAGGTGGTGGAGCACCTGGTTGATCATGACCCCGTCGAAAACCTCGTCCTTGAAAGGTAGGGCGTCGATCCGGGCGGAGTGAAAGGAGATCCGGCCCTCCGCCAGCGGTCTCGCCAGCTTCCGTTCGGCGACCTCCAGCATGCCGGGGTTCATGTCCACCGCCTCGATCCGATCGACGTAGTTCAGCATTGCGCGAGCGTAGTTGCCGGTACCACAGCCGGCGTCCAGCATCACCGCTTGGTCCAGGGGCACCGGCGCGTGGGCGAGGCAACCGACCGTGATCTCGGTTCCCACCGGCTCCCGCGTCTTGTCGTAGTTCTTGGACGTCTGCGTGTAGTTCTCATAGCTGCTCATCCCAGGCTTCTCCCTCGGTTCGTTTTTCCTCTTCGAGGGTACACGAGGGCCTTCTTTAGGACCAGTTAAACCCAAGTTTTACTCTTCGTTAACACTCTTTTTACTCAGGGAACGGCTGCCCGCCCTATACTGGCCGAGATTTGAGGTCTGACGCGTCCGCGGTTCTAAGGGAGGAAGTTACCGTATGGCTTTTCGGAGCGTGGGCATTAACCTGCCGCTTCTGCACCTGGACGGCGTCTGCCGGCTCGCTGGGGACCTGGAAGCCCTAAAGGGTGACGGACCGGATTTTGTAGAGCTCTGGCCGCATCACCTGGGGGTCATCCTCGATGGTAGGCTGGACCCGGTCTGTCTGCAATCTGTAAGGGAAGCGCTGCTGGAGGCGGACCTGGCCTACACCGTCCACGCCCCGCTGGAGATCAACCTCATGGACCTGACCGCCCACGACCTTCAACGCGACGTCCTGCACGCCAGCATCCGGTTCGCGGATGGTATTGGGGCGGGGGTGGTGGTCTGCCACGCCGGCCAGCGGGTAGCGGCGCGCGACTCCCGCTTCAGCTTCAAGAACCAACTCGCTGCCGAGCGGTTCGCCTTGCGAGAGGCGGGAGACCTCGCCGGCGAGCTCGGCGTGACCATCGCGGTCGAAAACTACTACCCCGAGCTACCCCTACTCCACGGCGCGATCTACGATTACTCCGTCTGGCCCTCCGAGCTGGTGGAGCAGATCGCGGCGGTGGAACATCCCGCGGTGGGTGTTTGCCTGGACGTCGGACATGCGGCCCTGGCGGCGGACGCCTTCGGCTTCGATTATCTCGAAGAGTGCGCCGCCGTAGCGCCGCTCGTCCGCCACATACACCTGCACGACAACCTGGGGAAAACCAACCTCACGGGCGTGCCTCCGGTCTCGGAACACCACGCCTACGGGCTGGGAGTTTTGCACCTGCCACCTAGGAGAGGGGCCATCCCGCTCCGAGATGTGTTTCTAGGGGTAGACTTCCCTGGAGATCCCGCATGCTGCGTAGAACTCTCTCCCGACCTCTGTTCTTTGGCTCCCGAGGCCCTCCGGGTTGCCCGCGAGCTCGGAGAACTGGCAAACGTGGCTCGGGAGCGAGCAGCCCTCTAAATTATACGTGCGCTTCTGCATTCACCGCGTGTTGCGCGTTCCGTCGTCGCTAATGTAACCGATGTGGAGATGATCTTCGTGAAGCTTGAGCTGGTCGGCATCCAAGATCCAACCCTCCTCATACGAGCGTCTCAGGGCCTTCGTCCAACTTGGCGGACCTATGATCTGGTCGGGCCGCTGCTGAGGGGGGATGCCGGCGATGCTCTCACCGACGCCCAATACGTCTGGGTCGCTGCCGTTGCCCCGAACAGGCTTGCCGTCCACCCTCCGCACGTCGGCGGCCCGACCGTAGTAGTGCGTGTTCGGCAGCCCCCCGGCCTCCCCGTAGCTGTCGGGGATCAACGGTTCGTCTGGCACGCCCGGCAAGAAGTAGTGGCCTTCCTTGAAGGCATCGACGCAGATCCGGTGCTCCTCCGCTACGACCTGCAGGGTGGACACGAGACGTGGGTCCACGATCTCGGCCTTAAGATCCCCTATCGCTTTGGACGAGGCCTCGAAGTTAGGGGTTTCCAGAAGCTCCTTCACCTCGCCGCTTGCGCCTTCGGCGGCCCCCCCGCGTCCCGGCGTGCACGGTCCCAAGGCAAGCCTTCCGACATCCCCGAAGATGATCAGAAGTACCAGGCCGCAAAGCAAAACGGCCGCGACCACCAGCGGAGCCATCCGAGAGGATTTCGACTTCTTGTTCAGGCGATACACTGCTTGGCTCCTCGGCTCGTGCCCCGCTGACGTTCTAAAGCCTGCCGGATGATCTTCCTACTGCTGTGTACGGCGATGACCTGGCTAGTAGTCTATCGCCTCCCCCTATCTCATAAACGGCGCCTGAGAATACAATGTCCTTTTCGCAAACCGCTATATCGGTTCCCGTAGGTTCGGACACGTTCCTCCAAAGGTTGGAGAGACTACCCGCGTTTGACCTGGCGTGCGAGCCGGGTAATACCTGCGTTTACAAAGAGGCGAAGGAAAGGAGGACCGATGACGGCAGAGGCTGCGGTAGCGGGCGGCTGGATCGAGGACTTCCGGCGCGCGAGCGACGAGGATGCCGAGATCCAGGCGCATGGGAGGTATTACTCGTGCGCCTTCTTGCTCGACATGGAGGAGCACAGCTACCTTGTGAGCATGCACGCGGGCAAGGTCGAGGAGATCCTGGAGGACCCGGGGCCGTTGGACGAGCGCTACCAGTTCGTGATCCGCGCGAGCGCCGAGACCTGGCGTAACTTTGCGCAGGACCCGCCGCCACCGATGTACCACGGGCTCTTTGCGGCGTCTTTCCGGACGGACATGAGCCTCGAAGGAGATTTGCTGGTGCTCATGCAGAACCTCCGTTGCGTGGTTCGGCAGATGGAGCTCCTACGCGTTACCGGCGTGCCGGTTTAGAGAACGAGAGGAGGAAAGAAATGGCGCATCTCTCACCGGTCACGGGACGCTACGTGACCATCGACGTGATGGGCGACGAGTGCAAGGTCTTTTTCCTGGAGAACGGCCAGGGGCAGCCCCTGGTCTGCCAACACACGGCCGGGTGCCACAACCACCAGTGGCGCGACCTCCTCGAAGACGAGGAGATCACCAAAGACTACCGCGTGATGGCCTACGATCTCGTCCGCCACGGCAAGTCCGACCCTCCGAAGAACAGGGAGTGGTGGAAGGAGGAGTATAGGCTCACCGCCGACTACTACACCGCCTTCATTGTTGCTTTCTGCGACGCCCTGGAGCTCGAGGAACCCATCTTCATGGGTTCCTCCTTCGGAGGACAGGTCGCGTTACAGCTCGCTCTGCGACACCCGGACCGCTTTAAGGCGGTGATACCGGTTGAGGCCGCCGACTACTCGCCTGGCTTCTTCCTCGACTGGTGGCAGCACCCGCACGCGAACGCCGCTCAGGTCTGCGCCAGCGGGGTGTGGGATCTCATGGCCCCGCAGTCACCAGACAAGGACCGCTGGGCGACGTGGTTCTACTACACGCAGGGCTCCGAGGCCTTTAGGGGAGACCTCTACTTCTACTCGGTGGACCACGACCTGCGCGGCAGGCTCGAGGAGATAGATGGCGAGAAGTGCCCGATCGTGATAATGAACGCGGAGTACGATTACTTGACCAACCCGGAGGAGGGCCAAACCACCGCCGAGCAGATAAAGGGAGCCGAGTTCATCGAGATGAAGGCGATAGGGCACTTCCCAATGAGCGAGAACTACCCGGTCTTCAAGGGGTACCTCCAGCAGGCCCTGCAAATAATAGATGGCCGGGCAGGAGCCCCCGTAGGGGGAGCGCAGCAAGGAACCCAAGGTAGAGAGCAGCAGGGAGAAGAGGACAAGGGACTACTGGACAGGGCTAAGGAGAAATTGACTTAGAACGACCGACAACCTATTAGACTGGTATTCTAAAGAGGACCGGGACGTAGCTGTTCCGGCCCTCTTTAGATGCTGGCTTCGTCCGTGTAGATGCCGGCTTCCTCCGTGGCTGTGGCCTAGCCGCTGCGGATGCCTCGATTAAAGCTCGGGCTCACCGGCGAAAGCGCGGTTTTCCGCCGGGCGATAGCTCTGCCCGAAAGAGCCCGCTCTCCGTGTGAAATAGCACTTGCTACCTCATATATGGCGATACCGGCCGGTATCTGGTTATAATCGCGCCCTGGCTTTTACTGCGATCCCGGAAGGTGCAGGTGTGGTACGGAAGAAGTTCATAGGTATCGTGTTTCTTGCGATCGTCGTCGCGTTCGTCGGCGGATGCGGGGGAGGAGAACAAGATGTCTCCTCGGTGAACGAAGCAGATGAGCAAAGCGAGGTAGAGCAGACGGTAGAGCCCGCGGAGCAATCTACGGCTTCCGTCGGAGACCCCGTCACCGTAGGAGACGTGCAGTGGACCGTGACCAAGGCCGAGTGGTCCGACATACTCGTCTCGCGATTCGGCACCGAGGAGGGAACCTTCGTCCTATTGAGCCTCGATTTCTCGAACAACTCCAACCAGGACATAAGGCTTGCTACCCCGCTCCTGTCTCTCGTGGACAGCGAAGGGCGCGAGTTTGAGCCCGACATCGACCTTAACTTCTTTCACGTTTGGGGGGACGAAAACATGTTCGTCGGTAAAGTAGAGCCCGGCACTACGAAAGAAGGAATGGTTATCTTCTCGGTAGATCCGGATTCCTCAGGGTTCAAGTTTCGGGTGGGAGAGGCCAAGTTCGGGTCGACCGAGACCCGCGAGATAGAGCTGGGCACACTCTCCAAAGCGTACTCAGACCTTTGACCTCTCGTGTCCTGGAGGCTAACCTCGTGGGCCACCTAAAGAGTCGCTGCGGCCCCGCCCCGCCTTCGGCCATAAAACTCGTGGTAATCAGTCTGCACAGCCGCGTTGGCACTTATTTTCTTGAAACCAGGCCCACCGCGGGGCGCACTAACCTCCTGCCCTAACCACTACCCGGCGCCCGGCGGCTACGCACGTTGTGTTAGCGGTTGCCCCAGCCGGTGGTGTTGCTCGGGTCAAGCCAGCCGGAACCTCGCGGCTCGTAGGTTTCGTGCTTCATCTCCGGAGGGGTGGGCGGGTTGTAGCTGTAGACGGTTTCGTACATGACGCCGTCTTCGAGGACCTTGCCGCTACTGTCCCTTACCGTCTTGGTAGTCGCCCACTTGATGCCTTTAGCCGGGTTCTCCTCGAGCTTCTCCGAGTCCATGCTCACCTGTTTGCCGGTGGGTTTCTCCCCGTAGACCTGGGCGATCATGAAACCGTCGTCGTTGACGTATTGCCGCAGCAGAATATCCCCTTCGGTATTGTTCTTGAACTGCATATCGAGGGCACCCCAACCGTTTTCCCCGAACCAGACGGTCGCGTCTAGGCCGGGCTGGATGTAGGGAAGCTCGGCGTAGTGCGGGTTGCGCTCCACGATCTCCAGACCCGCATAGTTAGCTGCCATATACAGCGTCGAGGAGACCTGGCACAGCCCTCCTCCCTCGGTACGGTCGACACCCCCGTTGGCGAAAACCTTGGCGGCCTGGTAATCCTCCGGCGGTCCCAGCACCTCGATGGCCGAGAATGTCTCCCCCGGTGCCAGGATGGTACCGTCGATCTTTTTCGAGGCCGCCTTCAGGTTAGATTGGCGACCCGGATCCGGATCCCAGGCAAAATCGGTGAAGAACTCTCCGAGGAGTACCATGTTCGCGGCGGGATCCCCGGTCCCCTGATCCCCCCTGGCGGCCTTCCCTTCTTCGGCCCTATCCTGGACGAGGACGGCGGATTCGTCTTGCCCCGCCTCCCCGCTTCCCGCCAGTAGTCCTGCGAGGGGACTGCCTCGGAGGATCTCGCTCTCGTCGAGCAGGTAGTCCACGACTATTACGGCTAGCAGGGCGCAAGCGACCAACGCGACGACCGCGATCCTGCGATTGCGCCTACGATCGCGTTTGTTGGTGGCATACGGTCCCTCCCTCCGACCGGTACGCCGCTTGTCTCTCTCTTTGTGTGCACCTTTCACAGCGTCTACCCCTCCCGCAGCGTCGGCTTCCTGCTCCCTGTCGTCCAAGATCCCGAGGACCGCCAACGCCCATATCATGTCCAACCGGGCAACTTTAACGCATCCGAGGATTTTAATACAAGTTCTTCAAACAAAACAGACCGATCGCGCACAAAAACTCGAATTTTACCCCCGGATGTTGTGATTTTGAGAAGCCATACCCCAAGATATTGGCCCCTGAGGGGCCTTGGGGGCAAGGTCAGGCGGACCTACTCACTAGAGCCCTCGTCTATACCGGGGTTCGCAGCGTCATAGAGCCACCTCTACCGTCGATGCATGCTTCTCTTCTGGGAAGACTCCTACGCTGTGGTCCGAGCGAAAGCTTTCTCGTGCCCATGTGGACATGAAGGGGTGCGAGAGGACTGTTACAATCCTGCCGACTATAGGGGAACGAGATTTTAGGAGGATGATCGTGCAAGCGGAGGACGTCGAGGGCCTGACCGTCGGGGGACTCTTGGATCTGGCAGCCGCGCATCGTCCAGAAGACGATGCTTTGGTCTACGTCGATCGAGGACTTCGTTACTCCTACGCGGAGTTCAAGGAGGTCGTCGAGAGGTGCGCCCGGGCGCTGATGGCTTTAGGCCTGAAGAAGGGCGGCCACGTGGCGGTGTGGGGGCAGAACGTGCCGGAGTGGGTGACCCTGCAGTTCGCCACCGGTAAGGTCGGGGTGGTCCTGGTCACCGTCAACCCCGCGTACAAGGCCAACGAGCTCAGGTACGTTTTAGAGCAATCCGACGCAGGGGCCCTGTTCCTCACGGAGGGCGTTCAGGGCGCGGATTTCGTGGAGATCCTCGAAGAAGCCGTACCCGATCTCGCCAACGCGGAGCCGGGCCAGCTGGAGGTCGAAGGGCTGCCGTACCTCAAGCACGCCGTGCTTATCGGCGACGAAGCTCCCTCGCCGGGCATCATCAGCTACGACGAGTTCATGGAAGGGGCCGACGAGGTCTCCGTAGGGGAGCTCGAGGAGAGGCAGGCGACGCTCCACGCGGACGAGGTCATAAACATGCAGTACACCTCGGGGACGACGGGGTTCCCCAAGGGCGTCCAGCTCACCCACGCGAACATCATTAAGAACGCCTTCTACATCGGCGAGTGTATGGAGCTCGGGCCAGAGGATAGGGTCTGCATCCCGGTGCCCTTTTTCCACTGCTTCGGATGCGTCTTGGGTACGCTGAACACCGTTACCCACGAGGGGACGATGGTGCCGGTAGAGACCTTCAACCCAAAGACGGTCCTGGAAGCTGTGCACGAGGAGCGGTGCACGGCCTTGCTCGGGGTGCCTACGATGTTCATAGCAGAGCTGGAACACCCCGATTACAAGGAGTACGACACGAGCTCCTTGCGCACTGGGATCATGGCGGGGGCGCCCTGCCCCGAAGAGGTGATGAAGCAGGTCGTCCATGATATGGGGGCAGAGGAGATCACCATCGCCTACGGTCAGACCGAATCCAGCCCCGTCATCACCCAGACTCGCACCGAAGACCCCATAGAGCTCAGGGTCTCGACAGTAGGACGCAAGCTACCTGACGTCGAGGTCAAGATCGTGGACCTGGAGACCGGTGAAGAAGTCGGGACGGGGGAGCAGGGCGATCTTTGCACCCGCGGCTACCACGTCATGAAGGGCTACTACAAGATGCCCGAGAAGACGGAAGAGGTAATAGACGAGGACGGCTGGCTCCACACCGGCGACTTGGCCACGATGGACCAGAACGGGTACGTGAAGGTAA
>JALZFK010000259.1 GCA_030861585.1 Actinomycetota bacterium
TCCAGACGAGGGTCGTGGCAGCGACCGCGGCGCTCGCAAGACCCATGGAGAGCACCGTCAGAAAGAGGACTCCGGGAGCCTCGAGGAGGGCCAGAGCGCCGAGGAGCGCGGCAAAGGCCGAGAGGAGTACCAGGGCCGGCACGAGGCGTTGGTGCCTGGCGGAGATCCAGAAATCACCCACCCTGCTCCGGCGCCGGAGCAGGAAGACGTACCCGGCCACGAAGGCCGCTGCAGCGAGCTCCACGCCTACGTAAAGAGCAGCCCGGAACGGGCTCGACCCCTCATATGCCACGAGAACGTAGAGCGCCGTGAAAACGAAGAACGGGTTCAAAGCATCAGTGAGAAGGCGGGCTGCGCGTCGGTAGGATCTTTCGGGGGCCACGAGGAGTAGAATCTAGCACGTGCGATCCTATCCTACACCCGAGGACGACGCCCTTGGGCTGTGGTACGCGCTCGGGGAGCTGTACGCGAGGGGCGGAGAGGACGCGCGGCGGTCCTTCATGTGGGGATTCGCGGTCGTCTGCGTAATCGGGGCGTTGGTGTTGCTCTCGGCCCCCCTCTTCGGCACCTCGTGGGCGGGCCCTTTCGCACCGGCGATCCCGGTCCTGGCCGGCCTTCTCGCCGGTGGTGGCTACTTCGGATGGCGGCGCTTCCGGTTTCACGAGAAGCGGAACGCGCTGCGCCGGGCACTCGCGCAGAAGGGGGCGGACGCCCACCAGCCGACGGCGGGGGGCTTGAGCGCCTACTACGACGCCCAGCTCATCTTGCTGCGTTCCGAGTACGAGTTTCTGAGGAGCCGGGGAACGAAGCGTGCGCTCCGCTCGGTCCGCCTTTTCGAAGAGTCCTTCGGCTTCACCCCCGAGGACCCGTTCGAATGCGGCCCCTTGAACGTGCAACCGGACACGGAAGCGATGCGCTCTTTGAGAGAGCGCTGGGATGCACGTCTCGCGGCGCGCCGAGCGCTCGGGAAGGAGACACCAAGGCTTGGGCTCAAGGAGGATTTCGCCTACCGCGTCTTCCCGAGGGAGATGACCGTGCCCCTAGAGCTCGCGACGCGCAGCGCGTACCTGGAGATCTCCTGCGGCCTCTTCCGCGAGCGTTACGGGCGTAAGCGGAGATGGGTACCGGAGGATGTCCGGCGTCGGGCCGAGAAGGATCTTCGGGAGTACCGGGCGCTGGCCCGGAGGTAGGTAGGGACCCCGGTAGGGTATTTAGCCGGAGACGAAGCTGTTTGCCATACCCAGAAGGTAGATAAAGGCGATAGACACGGGAACGAAGCCGACCAAGGTCGTAACCAGGGTCGTTAGAAACGAGGTACGGTAGACGCTGCGGATCCCCAACCCGATCAGGATCGTGGCGCCGTAGGTGAACGCGAAGGCGTTTACGATAGGTACCCAGAACAAGATCATAGCCCCATAAGCGTAGGCAAGGATCCGGTAGACCTCCCGAAATGTTACCCCAGGTCCGACGAAACCGCGAATAGACAGCAGGTACGCCCCCGCCGCCGCCCCAACCAAGACCGGGGAGAGCATCACGAAAGCCAAGTTCAGCGCCGCTACGCCCCACAAGTTCGTGCTCGTGGCCCCGAAGACCGCCGCGAAGGTCGCGTTGGCCACCACGCTCAAGACGCCCGACACAGCACTTACGAGTAGTACGAACACCGCCGGTTCCCGAACGGGACCTTCGGCCTTGAAGTTCGAGTAGAAAGACTTTGGTCTGAGGAAGATCGCCCGCAGCACCGCCGCCGCGCTAGCCACGGGGTGCTGAGGGTCGAATTCGGGAGATTTCGCGCTATCCACGAACAGATTATACAAGGCGAGAGTGAACGCCAGGATCGCGGGTTCCGTCGCGACGGTCGCTTTTTTGCGGCACTTTCCCAGATGCGCCTTGCGGAATTGCTTGACAAAATTTAGACTAGGCGGTAGTAGCCGGTGTGGCGGAGAGGTGCCGGAGATGACGAAGTTATACCTAACGCTTATATTGGCGGCCGAGGCCGCGGCCATAGTCCTGCTCTCGTTCGCGGCCGAGTGGCCGGTGTTCCTCCTCGCCCCGGTCCTGCCGCTTACGCTCGCAGCGGCGCTCCTCTTGCGCCACATCCTCAGAAGCCCTGCGTACTGGGCGAGACGACTCTCCCCGGAGGAGATCATGAAGCGTCGGACACCGGAGGCTCAGGCGGATACTCCCGAGGAGCTTTCGCACCGGATCGTCGAGCGGGCCGACGAGATCCACCGCACCCTCCTCGAGTCGCCCTCGGAGATTCAGGTCGAGATGTGCGCCTTGGGCTACCGGTCGTGCGTGAACGATATGATCACGTTGACCCACCTCATCAACGAAGAGATGAAGACCGCCGGTCCCGTAAAGCGCCTTAAGCTTCATGGGGCTCGTCGGCGTGCTACGGATTCGCTCTCCGGCGCGCGGGAGGCGATGCCGCCGGGGGCTTTGCGCGTCACCCGCCAGGAACATTAGAAAAATTCCTGCAAAAAGCGGTGTTCCTTACGCAAAGCTGTTCTGACAGGAACAACAACCTCACAACGAAAGTATGGCTCTTGACCGCAATCTCACCGCAACGGCCTACGCTGTATCCTGATCTCTCAGCAGGTTCCGTATGGTCGCCAGCCTTCGCAGCCGGAATAACCGGGCCAAACGTTCCTACGATACGGAAAACAAAGATACCCTTTCGGAGTTGGTAAGTTGCGGATTCACCGAAGTCCTAGCACATAGTCTCCTAAAACTTGTTCCGTGCCTCTACTCCCCAAGCGGCGGTAGCC
>JALZFK010000302.1 GCA_030861585.1 Actinomycetota bacterium
TCTGTACTCAGGAGCTGGAAGGCATCCAGCCCCCCGACGAGTGCCCCGTCTGTGGCGCCCCGCCGGAGGATTTCGTGGCCAAAGAGCTGTAGGAACCAGGGAGCTTCCGGAAGCCCCGCTCCCCCAAGCTCGGGGCCTTTCGGATGCGAAAGATCGTAGGCTCGAGTCTTGCGAAGTGCCCTAAAAGCAGGCGATTTGCAGGTAAAAGATCGAGAAAAAGCCAGGGCTGGGTGTGACGGAGGTGGTCAGAGAGCCCCGTTCGCCGAGTGGATGTGTATTTGTGGATGAGCTACAATTGCCAGCCGTGTGCTCGCTGCTGTCATCGTGGCTCTGCAATATTCAGGGGTAGCTGCGAGCGGGAATATAACCGCGTTCTTCCGGCGCGAGAAAGACTGCGCGAAAGTCGGCAGCCGAAGCTGGAGCGGTAGCGTAGAGAATGGAGGTGTCTGATCCACAGCCAGCGTCGATCACCCCTCCACCGCTTGGTCGACCGCTTCCGAGGTATCTTAGGAAGTAACGGTAGGGCACCTTCGCTCATCCCCCGCGAGCGGCGTTTCTACGACCTCTTCGAGCAACAGGCCGCGACACTCGTCCACTCTGCCGGGCTCCTCGAGCAAGCTTTGGCTGACGTGGCGAACCTTCCGACGCGCCAGCGGGAGATTAAGGACCTCGAGCACCAGGGGGACGAGATTACACACGAGATCGTCCGGGCCCTCAACCGGACCTTCGTCACCCCCTTCGACCGCGAAGACATCTACGAGCTCGCGGCCGGGCTCGATGACATCCTCGACTACATTGAGGAGGTCGCCGACACGACCAACCTGTACGGGATCACGGCCATTCCCGAGCCCGCGCGTGAGCTGGCAAGGCTCCTCGCGCAGGCGGTGGCGCAGCTCGAGCAGGCGATCGGCAAGCTTGAATCCGGCAAGGGGGGCGGCGAGAACGTCATCGAGGTGCACCGGCTCGAGGACGTCGGGGACTCGGTCTCGCGCCGCGCTATCGCCGAACTCTTCCGCGGCCAGGACCCGCCGCTAGAAGTCATCAAGTTGAAGGACCTGTACGGCCTCCTGGAGGATGCCCTCGATCGTTGCGAAGATGTGGCGAACGTGCTCGAAGGCATCGCGATCAAGAATGCTTGACGCGCAGGCGCTCCTTCTCGTCCTCACTATCGCCGTCGCGCTGGCTTTCGATTTCACCAACGGTTTCCACGACACGGCGAACGCCATCGCAACGACGGTCGGGACGCGAGCGCTGTCGCCACGCGTCGCCGTCGTCTCTTCTGCCATCCTCAACCTCGTCGGCGCGGTAGTCGCGACGCAGCTCCTACACACGGAGGTCGCGAACACGGTCGGCAGCCTCGTCGCGCCCGAGCAGGACATCGCGCTCTCGATGATCATCGCCGCACTGTTCGGCGCTATCGCCTGGAACCTCATCACGTGGCGCGCGGGCCTTCCCTCGAGCTCCTCGCACGCGCTGATCGGGGGGCTCATTGGTATGGGGATCGCGGCGTACGGTGTCGACGCGGTAGTCTGGGGGAAGGTCTACCCGGTCTTCATCACCCTCGTCACGTCGCCGGTGGTCGGCTTCCTCCTCGCGTACGTTGTCACCGTTCTGCTCCTCAACCTCTTCCGCCGAGCCCGGCCAAGCCACGCTAACGGCGCCTTCCGCAAGCTCCAGATCTTCTCCAGCGGCTTCGTCTCCTTCAGTCACGGCGCGAACGATGCTCAGAAGACGATGGCGATCATCACCCTCGCCCTCCTCAGCTCGGGCCACCTGACACAGTTCGCCGTCCCGACGTGGGTCGTGCTCGCCGCCGCCCTCGCGATCGGACTCGGGACGTGGGCAGGGGGCTGGCGCATCATCCGGACTATGGGCAGTCGAATTATCAATATGGAGCCCGTAGACGGGTTCACCGCGCAGACGGCTAGCGCAGCGGTAATTCAGGCGGCGACGTCTTGGGGGCTACCCGTCAGCACGACGCACGTAGTAGCGGGATCGGTTATGGGCGCCGGCGCGACGCGGCGGCTCAGCGCCGTGAGATGGGGCGTCGCTCGGCGCATCGTCTGGGCATGGGTCCTCACCATTCCCGCCTCGGCTGCCCTCGCCGCCCTCGCAGCGCTCCTCGTCAAAGCCGGGCCGCTCACGACCTCGCTCGCCATCCTCGTTGCGGGTGCGCTGGCTCTCGTTCTGCTCGCGCGGCGAACACAGCGCAAGCAGCTGATTGGCGACCCCGGCATCACAGCGCCGGACGGCCCGAACCCTGTCGGTAAAAGCGTGATCGGAAAAGCCGGGCAGCCATCGAGTGACGGCGAAGTATCTGCTCCCCAGGCGATGAGGGACTCCGACCGTCGCTGACCGCCCAGCGGTCTCCGCCACGTGACCGAGGTCCTCGAGAATGGGGCCTCTTCTCATCCAGGCTTTGTTTAGGGAAGTCCTCCGCCGGGTGAGATCGGCACGTAGAGGATGAAGCGCACGCTATCGAAGTCGCATGATCGAGGGTGCTCTCGGACACGCCAGGACGGCCTAAAAAATACGATGACTAACAGGGGAGAAGATGGCAAAGACACACAAAGTAACCTTCAAGAAGAGCGGCATCACCGTAGACGTCGCCGAGGATGAATATATCCTCGAAGCCGCCGAAGACGCCGGGCTGCGCCTCCCCTACGACTGCCGCAGCGGCACCTGCACCACCTGCATGCAGAAATGCCTCGAAGGCGAGATGGATCAGGATCTCGCCTTCGCCCTCGATGACGACGAGCTAGAGCGCGGTTGGCGCCTCATCTGCATCGGCAGCCCCCTCTCTGACGTAGTGCTTGACGCCTGACGGGAAGTGTCCCGGCCGGCTACCTCGATCTGCATCTGCA
>JALZFK010000304.1 GCA_030861585.1 Actinomycetota bacterium
CACATCTCAACTCCATCTACGGCAAGCTCGGGCTCGGCTCGCGCAGCGCGGCGGTGCGCTTCGCCGTCGAACACGACCTCGCCTGACTTTCTCCCTCTTCTGCTAGGTCTCCCTAGGTACCCCCCCCTTAGAAAAATAGGTACCCCTGAATAGGTAGTTCTGACGATGCGCCCCTTACGAGGGAGCGCCACAATCTCCTGTGATAAAGCGACCCCCCGACCACGAGGGAGTTGCCGGAGTACGAAAGGAGGCGGCGCCGATTATGCTCGAGACAGAAGGTAAGCCGAAAACACTCTCTCGACGCGATTTGCTCAAGTTGAGCGGGGCGGTGCCTTTGGGGTTGGCCTTATACGGTTGCGGTGCGACTTCGGAAACGTCACCGCCCCGCCTCGAGGGAACGAGTGGTGAAGTAACCAGAATCGAGGGAAGGAGTGGTGAAGCGAACAAAAACGTCTTCTTCGACGATCCGCTGTTCGAGGGGTTCGCGCTGCGCCCGCTAATCTGGGACGGATGTCCGCTAGGCGAGAGCTCCGCGAGCACCTCCCTGATCGATCAGGGAGACCTCGACGGCTGGTACCTACAGTGGATCGCCGCGGCCGAGCGCGTCGCTGGATACGCCGATGAGAGCGCCCGCGCGGGCCACACCATCAGCGCCAGCGATGCTTACCTTAGGGCCTCCAGCTATTACCGCGCCGCCTACCTACCGCTGTACGGTGCGCCGGTCGACCCGAGGCTGGTCGAGGCGTTCGACAAAGAGGCGGATACTTTCCAGAAGGCTGCCACCCTCATGACCTCGCCGGTAGAGCCGGTGGAGATCCCCTACGAGGGGACCACCTTGCCCGGATACTTCTGCAGGGTTGACGACTCCGACCGGCCCCGGCCGACCCTCATCGTCACGAACGGCTACGACTCGACCATCTACGAGTTTTACCTTGATTTCGCGGCCATGCTCCCCCGCGGCTACAACCTGCTGCTCTACGATGGCCCGGGGCAGGGCCGGGTGCTGATCAAACAGGGCCTGGTCATGCGCCCGGACTGGGAGAACGTCGTAAAGCCGGTGGTGGACTACGCCCTGACCCGCCCGGAGGTCGACCCTGAGAGGATCGCGATCATGGGGAGCAGCCTCGGGGGCTACCTGGCCCCACGCGCGGCGAGCAGCGAGCACCGCCTGGCCGCCTGCATAGCCGACCCCGGTCTGTGGTCTATACTCGAAGGATTGAAGCGTCGTCTCTCGGCCCTCCCGAAAGACGTGCTGGAGAAGCTCCCGACTGACGACCCGGAGGTGTTGGAGCCGATTGTGGAGCACATCCAGGAGACCCCAACGCTTCGCTGGGCCGTTGACCAGCGAGGCTTCTGGGTGCATGGGGTTGACTCCCTATCCGAGTACTTAAAGGTCGCTGAGGATTACAGCCTCAAGGAGGTAGCTAGCCAGATCCGCTGCCCGACGCTGCTGACTTGGGCCGAGAGTGATCCGCTGTCGTGGGACACCGAGCTAATCTACGACCGGCTGACGTCTCAGAAGGAGTTGGTTCGTTTCTACGATGCCGAAGGAGCGGGAGATCACACTGAGGCCAAGAATCGCCCGCTCGTTCACCAACGCGCCTTCGACTGGCTCGATGAAACGCTCGCTGCACAAGTATCTTAGGTGGATAAAGCAACCGGGCGGTAAAGAGCAAAGGTGACTACGGGAACGAGCTGGAGCCAGTACTCGAAGATCTGGCTGTAGTATTCCAGATTCTCGTCGCGGCTCTTCATCTCAAGAAGTAGGCGCGGCTTCCACACCAGATCGGCGTACTTCGTACGCTCGCCTTTCTTCCGTGCCCGGAACTCGAGGGTGGCACCGGCCTCTTTATACCCATCGTAGCCGAAGGCTTGAAAGAGACGGTCGCAGAAAACCTGGGCCTCGCCCTTTTCGTCGCCCTCAAGGCTCTGCGCGTATTTCACGAACCGCTGAAGGCTCTCGACCGTTTCGCTAGTCAGCATACGTTACCCGATCCCTACTTCAGACCCTGTCTCTAACATCCTTGCATTCTAAAACAACCGTTTGCCTTACCGCTAAAGTGATGGAGAACGCGCTCTCCTAGCACAAGCTTTGACTACGATTACCCTTTATGATTCGCGTAGCCACGGCTTGGGGTGGCCCCCTACCCCAGGCGCCTCTACCTGTCTCTCGGTGTCTCTCGGCTCCTATCTACTCCGGCTCCTCGACGTACTCGATATCCGGGAGGTACGCGTACCGGAACACGATCTCGGGCACGTAGGAGGTTCTGAGCACGGCGTGCAGGTCGATCAGGAGCCCGGCTATGCCAGTGCGAAAGAGGTTTAACCTCCTGCACAGCTCGCGGAAGGATACCCCGTAGACAGATGTCTTAGGGTGGGCCTGGAAGGCGTCCCGGATCTCCCGCAGCTCCTTGAAGTCGCTCCAGTTCCGCCCGCTCTTGTCGAGCTTCCTGCCCCTGGTCATTTTTGGCAACCACTCGTCGATCTTCTCGTCGAACGTAAGCCTTCTCGAACCCTTGGCGGTGGGTATGCTCTCGGGGAGTCCTTCACCATACCGCCTGGTGCTGTAGCTGAGGAACGCCTCTATGCTTGATATGCCGTCCGAGATGCAGGAAAGGAAGTCGTTGTTATCGGCCCCCTCAATGCTGCGGTGAAGGTGCTTGGTGGCCTGCTCGAAGCGGTCCCCATACTCTACTAGCACAAAGCGGCCAGACTCGCCTTTGAGGACAGCTATATCTCTCGTTCCATCCCTGATTGACGCATACCCTCCGGGCGGTACCCCCATATTCATGCTGAGGGGCTCCGAGACCCAGAGCAAGGGCACGTGCGCTAGATGGTCGCTTCTTTCCTCCTCGACCACCCTCTGGTAGTCGAGCCCGTTTTCGGCGAAGAACCGCGCAACATCCTCCTCGGATGCTTCGGTCAAGCCATACTCGTAACCGCGCTTGCCATATCGTGCCATGCTCACGATCAATTCGCGCGTAGCGGAACGGCTTCTTTTGCCCTTAATGCGGAACTTGTCAGCCAAACTACCCCCGAAGTTCCTACTGCGTTGGTGTACTAATGGTGTACAAAGGGTCGAGAGAGATCTCATCCCTTCTTCGCGTCGCAACGTCTTTCCTGCAAAACACAGCTTTTCAAGAGTGGGCGATGCTGGGTTCGAACCAGCGACCTCTGCCGTGTGAAGGCAGCGCTCTCCCGCTGAGCTAATCGCCCCCGCGTCTACGAGCCCAGGGAATATACCATAAGAAGCGTTGTTAAAAGAGCGCTCGTCGGTTGAGGGCGGGGCTTTCGGCTAAGCTTTCCCGAGTCCACAGAAGAACGACCGCGATGGTCGCCGCCCCGGTCAAAATGAAGAAGACGACGGGTCTCCTAAGATCGAAACCGACTTCCTCTTCCACTCCGTCGAGGGGCATGCCGGGAGCGTCAACCGGGGGTTGGTATAATGCCCGCTCTAAGAGGCGTACGGGGACGAAGGAGGAAGATGGCCGAGGGTGGAGCGTCCACGATGGATCAATTGCAACAGGTACTCGAGGACCTGCGGGCGCTCTCTGGGGAGCTCGTCTCGGCCGCGGTGCTTTCCGAGGATGGGAAGCTCAGGGCTTCGACGCTCGCGCCCGGCGTGGACCAGGAGCGGTACGGCGCCATGGTCGCGGCCCTTGCTGGCATCGCCCGGAGGGTCGCAAGGGAGAATGGGGGCACCGGGTTTGCCCAGGTCAGGATCCGGGAAGAGGGGGGCAGCGTCCTCCTCGTCGGCCTCGAAAGGGGCGGCACGCTCGCCGCGACGACCGGCCCAGATGCTCGGGTCGGCCTCGTCCTCTACGACATGCGCAACGCCGGCAAGGAGCTCGAACGAATGCTCGGCTCCGAGGAAGGGGGGCAGCGGTGAGGAAGGTTCTGGGCCGTTTGGCCCTTCTGGGCGCCGCGGCCGGTGCCGCTTATGCCCTCCGCAGCTACCTGGCAGGCCCTGCGGGGGCGAAAAAGGGCGATGTGTTGATAGTCCTCGACACCGGTGCCACCGCCGAGCCTGGTCCCCCGGAGGCCCAGGAGTTCTCTGAGATCGCTCGTAAGATCCTGGACATCGCGGGATAGTCTCCCTAGATCGGAGGGTCTAGGCCAGAACCAGCTTCGGTGAGAGGTTCCGGGCTTCGAGGATGCGTCCGATGGCGAGCCCTATTTGGGAGTTGGGCGTGGAGGCCCCGGCGGTGAGACCTATCCGCACCGGGCCTTCGGGGAGCCATCCCTCTTCCTCGACTTCCTCGCGTGGGTCGAGGGGCGTGCCGGGGGGCTTGTGACGGATGATAGGCCCGTCTATGCAGTCACCGTTCGCTACGTGGTAGCTTCGGGGCACCCTTTCCGAGGCAATGATCGCCAGGTTGTTCGTGTTCGAGGAGTTGTAGCCCCCGATGATAACTACTACGTCCAGGGGGTGCTCCAAGAGACCGAACAGGGCGTCCTGCCTGTCCTGTGTCGCTGAGCAGATGGTGTCGAAGAGCTCGAAGTGCTCCGCCAGGTTCTCTTCTCCGTAGCGCTCTAGCATGGCGCGTCTTAGCTTTTCGCCGACGGCCATCGTCTCCGTCATGAGCATGGTGGTCTGGTTGG
>JALZFK010000315.1 GCA_030861585.1 Actinomycetota bacterium
CTTCAAAGGCGGGATCGTTTCAGGCAAGTTCAACGTGGACTTGACGCCGGAGTTCGTGGTTAGGTTGGCCTCCTCGTTCGGCACGGAGCTCGACCCCGGGGCCGTCGTGACCGTGGGACGTGATTCCTCCCGCTCCGCCCAAGCGGCCAAAAGGGCGATGGTCAGCGCTCTGACCGCCACGGGGGTGAACGTTCGGGATCTTAGGGCCGCCCACGCGGGCGTGGTTCGCCACGACGTCTTGGCGGGCAAGTCGGTGGCCGGCGCGCACATCAGGGCCGGGGACGACCCGGACGAGGTCGAGATCTTGTTCTTCTCCTCGGACGCGACTCCGATGAGCGAGTCCGACCAGCGCGCGATAGAGAAGGTCTTCGTGCGGGAGGAGTACCGCCGGGCGCACGCGGCCGACATAGGCGAGCTCGTCTACCCGGGTCGGGTCGTGGAGCAGTACGTCGAACGCCTGACGAGGGCCGTGAATCCCGAAAAGACGAAGGGCGCCGCGTTGGTCGCGGACTTCTCCAGAGGGGTTGCGAGCCTGGTTGCGAGCCGGGTGTTCGAGAGGCTCGGGGTCAACGCCGTGGTGATGGAGGGCTTCGCTAACGCCAATGCGGCGGGCGAGGCCCCGGCGACGGGCCTCGCCGACGCCCTCGACCGGGTGAAACGCATCGTGCCGACGGTTGGGGCCACCTTCGGGGTGGTCATTGGTTCCACGGGCGAGGACGTGCAGTTCGTGGACGACCGCGGAGAACCCGTCCCCGCGGACGTGATGCTCGCCTGCTTCCTGGAGCGTTTACGCCCCAAAAAGGCGGTATTGCCGATCAACCTTAGCCGCGGCTACGAGGAGTTGATAAAGAGAAACGGCGGAGAAGTGGAGGAAAGCCGCACGGGCTTGGGGAATGTCGCCCTCAAGGCTGCCGAGATCCGAGCCGATGTGGCGGGGCTCGCCGACGGACGCTACGTCTTCCCGGTCTTCCTGCCGGCCCCGGACTGCTTCATAACGCTCGCCCGCGCCTTGGAGCTCTTCCGCGAGGAGCCCCTCTCGATCGTCCGGGCCCGCTTTGGGGAAACATTCGGGACTGTTAAGTACCAAAGATTGGAGTGCCCGTGGGCCGCCAAGGGGCGTGTGATGCGGGGCCTCGCCGAGAAGTTCGGGGGAGATCCGGACGCCATCCTTACCGAGGGCGTGAAGCTCAACCTGGACGCGGGTTGGGTGCTCATGCTCCCCGACCCGGACAACCCGCTCTTCTACGTCTACGCCGAGGCCGACGCAACCGCGACGGGTACCGGCATCCGGGAGGGCAAGAACGGCTCTGAGGGCCTCGTCCTCAAGTACGCGGAGCTCGTCGAGGATCTCATAAAAAGCGACCAAAGGGGAGTAGCGGACGGTTCAACAGGCATCTAAGACTGTACTTCAGGTTCAGGGGAGGGTATACTTCAGCTTATGACCGACGACGCTTTCAGTTTCAGGGGCACCGAAGAGTCCGGCGGGGGGCACTACGGATGGGAGGGGGTGTCGAATCTCACGCACGTCTCCGACGATGAGCTTATGGCGCGTTTTGAGGAGCCCTCGGAGGGGAAGCGGGCGATCATCTACCGGCGTTCCGAGGGTAGGGGTTGTTCGCCGGGGTGTGGGGGGGACGGTTGAACCGCTGCCCCGAATGCGGCGCCGAGGTCACCCCCCGGATGAGGTTCTGCGCGGAGTGCGGGACGCGGTTGGTTTACTCGCAGTCAACCGTCTCCTACGCACCGAGCTTCGGTGACGACGAGGAGGACGCAATCGGCGCCGCACACAACGACGTTCCAGAGGGAGCCGCGCTCATCGAGCTCGACCAGGTCGAGGGTACGGCGGGGAGGAGGATGCACGACATCGGCGACGAGCTGGTAACGGTGGGCCGTACTCCCGAGAGCAACATTTTCTTGGACGACGTCACGGTATCCAGGCAACACGCGGAGATCTTTAGGCGTGAGCGGCACGAAGGGAAGGGGTTCAGGATCCGGGACGCGGGCTCCCTCAACGGCACGTACGTCAACCGGGTCCGGGTTGACTCGGTGGACTTGAGGAACGGCGATGAGATACAGATTGGCAAGTACCGCTTCAAATTCGTATACACCTAAAGGCGACGCAAGAGAATGCTGAGAATAGGCGAGAAAGGACGGGGATAACGGGGTGGACATGAGGGACAACAACGGTGGTTCGAAGGACCATTACACCATAGGAGAGGTCGTGGCCCGGCTTCGCAAGGAGTTCCCTACTCTTTCAGTGAGCAAGGTACGTTACCTGGAGCGGCGGCGCTTGATCAGCCTGAGCCGCACCCGCGGGGGCTACCGGTTATTCTCCCCGCAGGACGTGGAGATGCTCCGGTACATCCTGACCCTCCAGGACAAGGAATACCTGCCCTTGAAAGTGATAAAGAAGCGCATCGAGGGCGGGATGCCGGTCGCCACGGGCGACGCCGGTGGCGACCTCTCTCGCGTCTTGGAGGACAAGACCTACACGAAAGAGGAGTTGGCCGACGCTATAGAGAGCGAGCCGCGCTTCGTAGAGGAACTGGTGAGCGTGGGCGCCATAGGCCGCAGCGGGGAGCTGACGCAACGGGACGTGGAGATCGCACGCATGGCCCTCGAGATGGCGAAGTACTCAATCCAACCGCGCCATCTGCGCGGCATCTTGGCCGCCGTCGAGAGGGAGGCCGCGATGTTCAAGCAGATCCTCAACCCCGAGCTCCGTAGCGGTGACGAGCAACGCGTCCAGGACGCCGTCAACAAGGCCCGACACCTCGCCGCCGTCGATTCCAGGCTCAAGGAGCTCATGATGGCGAACGCCATAGACAGCTTCGCCTAGCGCGTGACGAACGATGCCGCCTTGGAGGAGAAGATTAAAGAAGAGATCCTACACCACATCCGGGAGGTCCCCGACTTTCCCGAGCCTGGCATCTCTTTCAAGGACGTAACCCCCCTCATAGAAGAGGGTCCCGCCTTCCACGCCGCCGTCGAAGCGTTGGGCCGAGCCACCGAAAACACGGACTACTCTCGTATCCTCTCCGCCGACGCCCGCGGATTCGTCTTCGGCGCCGCCCTTGCCTACCGAGCCGAAAAGGGCCTCATTCTCGCCCGCAAAC
>JALZFK010000353.1 GCA_030861585.1 Actinomycetota bacterium
CCTATACACCCAAAAAGTGTGGCCTCATGAGCACTGCGGAGGCAATACTCGGTGAGGAGCGGCGCCCCGTCGTGCGAACGACCCCCGAAGCCGTCGAGGTGCAGGGTACCTTACGGGAGATGCTCGATGTCGGGGTCGAGCACGCCGTCGTGGAGGTCTCATCGCACGGGATCGCCCTCAAGCGCGTGGCGGGCACGTGCTTTTCGGGCGCCCTCTTTACCAACCTTACTCGCGACCACCTCGACTTGCACGGTTCGATGGAGGAGTACTACCGGACCAAGCGCGAGCTCTTCCGCTGGACGGCGGGCCCGAAACTCACCAATGCTGACGACCCTTACGGGCGGCGTCTCCTCAAGGAGATCCCCGACACGAAGACGTTCGGCGTCGCGGAGGACGCAGATTACCGCGTAGAGGGCGTCCGGGTCGTGCAGGGAGGGACCGGCTTCCTGCTTAGACACCCGGGTGGCGTTTTGGGGATCGAGAGTCCCCTGCTCGGCGGGTACAACGTCGAAAACGTGGCCGGGGCGGCGGCGCTCGCGTTGGCTTCGGGGGTGGGGGAGGAGGCGGTGGGCCAGGGTGTACGAAAGATGGGGCAAGTGCCGGGCCGGTTCGAACGGATCTCCCCGCCGGGAAGTGTTCTATACGAGAGGTTCGGTTTCGAGGTGATTGTGGACTACGCCCACACCGAAGCCGAGCTCGAGGCCGTCTTGCGTGTCGCTCACGTGGTGGCGGAGCAGAGCGACGGTGTCTCTGACCGGCCGGGGCGCGTCATATGCGTGTTCGGGGCGGCGGGCGATCGGGACGGAGCGAAGCGTCCTTTGATGGGTCGGGCAGCGGCGAACCTCGCGGAGTTGAGCATAATAACGACCGACGATGCCTACACGGAGGAGCCGGGGAAGATAGCCCGCGAGGTCGCGGCGGGGGCTCATGGCGGCCCCGGACGGTGCGAGGTCGTGCTGGACCGTCGGGCGGCGATCGAGCGGGCTTTGAGGGAGGCCGGACCTGGGGACGTAGTAGTCGTGGCGGGTAAGGGCCACGAGTGGGTCCAGCATCTTCCGGAGGGCGACATGCCCTTCCACGATGCGAGCGTCGTTCGGGAGCTTATGGAAGAGCACAGAGGGAAGGGTGGGTAATTTGCAAGAAGGGACCAAGAGCGAGGTGCTCCGGCGCTTGAAGAGCGTCGAGGGGCACGTCCGGGGTGTGGGGAAAATGGTCGAGGGTGGGGACGTCACCTACGCTGAGGTTGTTCAGCAGACGAACGCTATCTTCTCGGCGATCCGCCGCATCAATGCCGTCCTTCTAAAGGACTTTGTCGAGGAACGCGGCGAAGAGGAAGGGGTCTCCGAGGAGATGGTCAAGGACCTCGTGAAGGCCATAGACCGGGTGGTGAAGTAGGGTGGACCAGGGGGTGAACTGCTAATGCGACGCGTCCAACCGCGCACCCTCGTCCTTATCCTGACCGGGGCTGTGCTGATCTTGATGCTCTTCGGTGGTGGCGCAGGCGTGGTTTCTTTTCTCCTGCTGCGCGCGGGGTATGGCTTTCCGGTGTGGGGGCTGGTGCCGTTTCTTACGCTGCTTCTGATCGCTCTCGTCCTCGGTGCGGTACTCTGGTGGGCCGCGGGCAGTACCCTGCCGAGCAGCGGGCGGCAGGCTGGTCCCCAGGAGGGACCACGCAGCAATTCACCTTCCCGAGGGCCGTCTCGCGGAGGACCGCGCCGAGGAGATGATGTATAGTCGGGGCACTGTGGACGACGGGCGAGGGACGGACATCGGGCACCTTGAGGGGCGGCTCGCGGAGCTCGAGAAGCTCGTAGAGGAGCTGGAAAGCGTTTCGGATGCGGAGGTAGTGGGCGTCCTCGACCGGGCGGTAGCTCTCCTCGCCGAGGTCAACGCCGGCATCGAAGCCGGGCTGGCCAAAGCGGAGGGCGAGGCGCAGGAGCTGGGCGACCTCCTGGAAGAGGTAGACTTCGGTCCGTTCGACGAGGCGCTGGACGGCCTGCAACGCCCTTCGGATGATCAGGGTGGGGGCTAAGCTGGATCTCGCCTCCCGCGTGCGGGAGGCGGCCCTGCTCGAGGGCGACTTCGTGCTTTCCAGCGGCAGGAAGAGCCGGTTTTACGTGGATAAGTACCTTTTCTCGACGCAGCCCGCTCTTTTGCGGGATCTGGCCCGCGAGATCTCGGCCAGGCTCCCGGCTGGCACCGAGAGACTCGCGGGGGTCGAGCTCGGTGCCGTGCCGCTGGTCACGGCGACGGGCCTCGAAAGCGATCTCCCTTACAGCATAGTCCGTAAGAGGGCCAAAGAGTACGGAACCGGCAACAGGATCGAGGGACGTACGCCGGTCGGGGAGAAGGTCACCCTCATCGAGGACGTAGTCACCACGGGAACCCAGGTCTTAAAGGCGGCGGCAGTCCTTGAGGAGGTAGGGGCAGAGGTGTTGGGAATCGTGACCGTCCTCGACAGGAGGGACGAGGTGCAACCCAGCGGACTCGGCGGTTACCCATTTCAAGCATTGCTTAGGTTAGAGGATCTAGGGGTAACCAACCGGATTTGAGCCACATTTGACCCTCTGGTATAGTCCCCGGCAACCACGGGGGAGGAGAGCCGGAAACGGAAGCGGACAAGGGAGGCAGCACACCCATGAACAAAACGGACTTGATCCAGGAGATAGCCGATAAGGCCAACGCTTCTAAGAGCGAGGCCCAGCGCTTCTTCGAGGCGTTCGAGGACGTTGTCACTTCGGAACTCAAGAAGGGCGAAGAGGTCCAGATCACCGGGTTTGGCAAGTTCTACGTGCAGGAGCGCGC
>JALZFK010000382.1 GCA_030861585.1 Actinomycetota bacterium
GGTTCCCCCATCGGGAAGTTGTACGGAAAGGGTACAAAGGCCACTCGCGGGGCCACGACGTCCCGCTCCATCGCTAGCGTGACCGTCGGGATACCTTGCTTTTCTATAGCCCTGCTTACCAGCCCCACGGACCGGTGGCACAGGGGTCACGACGGCGTGAGCAGCACCGCGTCCACCACGTCGTCTGCGAGCCTCCGCGCGACCTCGGGGGCGCTCCTCTCCACGAGCGGGGCGGGGTCGTGTATGGCGCCCATGAAGGAGAAGTGTCGGCGATTGAGCTCGCCCACGACTCCTTCTGCCTCCAGCACGCGTAAGGTCCACAAGGGGAAGACGGAGTCGAGGTCCTCCCCACCCCGGTCGGGGGCGTAATACGCGTGGGTCCAGGTGAGAACCTCGGCGTTGCCGGGGATCTCGCGGTAGGAGCAATCACCTGAGGGGTCGTCTATGTCGAAGCGCTCGTCTTCCGGCAGATGTACCCCGCCGGTGGTGACGAGGGCCAGGCGGCACTCGCGGAGAGGCTTTTCGGGACGAGCGAAGGGGATCTCAGCCAAGATTTATTCTAAAGTTCAGGTTAAGTTTCACACCAGCTCACACGTTGAAGCGTACGATCATGGTATCCCCGTCCTCGACGATGTAGTCGCGGCCTTCGAGGCGGATCTTGGCGTACTCGCGGGCCTTCGTCCACGAGCCAGCGGCAACGATGTCCTCCCAGTTGCCGACCTCTGCCGCGATGAAGCCGCGCTCCATGTCTGAGTGAATCCTGCCGGCTGCCCTCCGTGCGGTTGAACCTTTATGTAAGGTCCAGGCACGGCACTCGCTTTCGTTGGCGGTGAAAAAGGTGATGAGTCCTAGCAGCCGGTACGCTGCCCGTACGAACCCCTCGAAGCCCGCGGACTCAACCCCGAGCATGTCCAGGTACTCCCGCGCCTCGCCTTCGGGAAGCTCTGCGACCTCGGCCTCGAGCTTCGCCGAGAGCCTTACGGACTCGGCACCTTCGCCGGTGGCCAGCTTCTCGACCTCGGCGCTGTAGGGGTTTCCGCCGGCGAGCGACTCCTCATCTACGTTCGCGACGTAGAGGGTTGGCTTCGCCGTGATCAGGGTGCCCAAGACCTCAAAGAGCGTCTCCGAGGGTGGGTGGGTCCGGGCTGGCCTGCCGCCCGAGAGGTGGCGTGCCAGTTCCTCGAGTTCCCCGGCCTCTCGACGCAGCCCGGGGTCCCCGCTCTTGGCGGCCCGGCCGACGCGTTCGAGGCGCTTTTCGACGGTCGCCAGATCCGCGAGCAGGAGCTCGGTATTTATGGTCTCGATATCCCCCACGGGATCCACGCCGCCGTGGACGTGCACCACGTTCTCGTCCTCGAAGCACCGGACGACGTGCGCGATCGCGTCGGACTCGCGGATGTTGCCGAGGAATTGATTCCCCAACCCCTCTCCCTGGCTCGCCCCCCGCACGAGCCCCGCGATGTCCACGAAATCTACCGTAGCGTGCACGACGCGCTTGCTTCCGATAACCTTTGCCAGCGCGTCCAACCTTTCGTCCGGCACCGCCGCGACCCCGAGGTTCGGGTCTACCGTGGTGAACGGGTAATTCTGGGCCTCGGCGCCCGCCCGCGTGAGGCTGTTAAAGACCGTGGACTTGCCCACGTTAGGTAGTCCGACTATCCCTACTTTCATGCCGTTATTGTATCGACTTGTAGCAATTCAGGGGACGGGTGGTTCGCGGCGGAGCTTTTTCGGGAGGCGCAAGGCCCCGGTCACGCTGGCGACGCCGCCCAGGATCAGGGCCAGCCCCACCAGAGCGCGTAGAGCGAACGCTTCGTCGAGGAACACGGCCCCGTAGAAGAGGGCAACGACGGGCATGAGGTAGGCGACCGTGGAAGTCTTGGTGGGGCCGACCCGGGCGATGAGGCCGAAGTACAAAAGGTAGGCGACACCGGTGCCCCCGACCCCGAGGCCGAACAAGGCGGCGACCGTGCCCGCGCTCGGGAGCTTCTCCGGGAGGCCGAAGGCGAGAGCTAACGGGAGCACGACGAGGACGCCGGCGAGGTTCTGGCCCACGGCTGGGATGAGGATGGGAGCGCCCTCGAGGTGCCGCCGGGCAAAGACGTTGCCGACGGCGTAGCTTAGGGAGCCGAGAAGCACCGCCCCGCCGCCGAGGAGCTGGGCGGTTTGCGTAGAGCCGCTGCCGCCACCGGGTTCGCCGGCGACCAGCAAGCCGACGCCAGCGAAGCCAAACAAGAGCCCCGCGAGGCCGAGGAGGCCGGGGCGCTCTTCGGGGAAGAAAGGCAGCGTTAGGACAAGGAGCGCCGTGAAGAGCGGCACGGTAGCGTTGAAGATAGAGGCCATCCCGCTCGCGATAAACTTCTCGCCCCAGGCTATCGCCGTGTACGGTACGACCGCGTTTACCGTCCCCAGGAGAAGCAGCGGCCATCGGAGGGAGACGAGGCTCTCGCGTACGCCTCTCCCATCCTTAGGCGGCAGGAGCTCTGGGAGCCGCGTGCGGAGAAAGGGGATCGCGAGCAAGAGCATCAGGGAGCCGAAGACGAGGCGAGCGAGCACCACGAAGGTCGGCGTGACCTCCGCGACGGCGACCTTGATAAGCAGGAACGAGGCGCTCCAGAGCGCCGCGAGGGCCAAGAGCAGCAGCAGCTCCCGGCCCCTCAAGCTTCCTGCTCCCTGGCTGGCGTAGCACTGCCCGTCGTACCCCGATTTCTCCTGCCATCGTCCACGTATACGATAAAATCAGCCTTAGTGTCAATTAGCAAGTTAACCCAGAAGGAGCACATGTGACTCAGGGGGTAGAGAAGGAGATAGAGGCCAAGGGCTACGCGCCCCGGAGGCGCTGGTCAGCACCCAGTGGGTCCAAGAGCACCCGAACGACCCTAGTTGTACGGAGTGGGGCAACCTCGTTGAGGCCCCGTAGAGAGGTAAGGCGTTGGATCGGCAACTGCTAATACAGATACTTCAGGACCATTATCAGAGACCACGCCACCGGGGGAGGGTAGAGGACGCCGACGTGGAGATGCCGGGGGGGAACCCGGGCTGCGGCGACGTGGTAACCATCTACCTCAAAGGCGCTAACGACCAGGAGCACATAGACGAGGTCTCTTACGAGGGAGAGGGCTGCACCATCAGTATGGCGGCCTCTTCCATGCTGCTCGAGCAGGTCGCCGAGAACAACCTCACCATGGACGACGTTCTGGCGCTCGATTATAACGAGATGATCGACCAGCTCGGGCGCCAGATCGTCGCGAGTCGCCCCAGGTGCGCGACTTTGGGCCTCGGCACCCTCAAGGCCGCTATCCGCCGCTACCAGCAGGACAAGCGCCTCGCCG
>JALZFK010000395.1 GCA_030861585.1 Actinomycetota bacterium
AGGAGAATAAAGGTCAGGGAACGGGCGGCGGATGCCAGGCGCAGGGCGTACGAGGCCGAGATACGCGAGGCAGCCGGAGAAGAAGGAGGGGTCGGAGGACTAATCGAACAGAGCGGCCACTGAGCCAAGTTCCCGAGAACGCTAGCGAGATGGCGGGGAAAAGATGGTTGAGGAGGGCTGAAGGCGTTTTAAGCAGCGCTCCCTGCTGTTAGTCGAACTAATGGCCTGTGGGGAGCGCGGAGAAAGGAGGCTAGCGGGATGGTAGAAGAGCAGCGCGGGAAGATAGAAGAGCAGCGCGAGCAGGTATACGAGCGAGAGGACCAGAGCCGCCAAGCAGCAGAAGAGCGGAGGCAGACGGCGGAGGAGCGCCGGCAAGCAAAGGTAGACAAGCAGCGCGAGAAAGTAGAAGAGCAACGTCGGCGAGCCCGTAGTTAATAGCCCCGGCTCTTTTCATGCCCTGAGTTTCCGAGAAGGCGAACTCTGAGACTGTCCGAAAAGGGGTCGGAGTGGGGTTTGGACCACGCTTTTTGCCAACGCGGGATGGCTTAACAGGGTCTTTTCGCCCTATTTCGTTCGCCCGTAGGGGCTTGGTTTGGACCTTATCAAAACTTTTCAGACAGCCTCTATAGGCAACTGAATTTCCGAGAAGATCCCTTCTCGGCCACTCGTGAATAGAGGCTAGCTGCGCCTTGGTTAGGCTGGACCTTCTTCTCCTACAAGGTTCGAATGGGAGAGACTTTTGCCGACGACAGCGTCGAGTTGCAGCACGACAACTTCGGCGACTGGGAGAAGTCGAAGGAGTGGATGAGGACCTCGCTGCAGGCGGTGGAGCACCCGATCGGTGTACCCGTCGATCCGGAGAAGATGATCGAGGCGCGCAAGGCAGGCGCTTCGGTCGAGGAGATCCACCAGCGGGCGTACGCGGGTGAGTGGCCTGCGGAGTTCGACCCGCGCGTGCCGCTGTAACGATGATAAGTCCGGAAGGAGAAAAAGATGAACACTTTGGAAGAGAACAAGGCCATCTCCCGTCGGGCAGACGAGGAGCTTTTCGACCGGGGGAACCTGGACGTGGCGGAGGAGCTTTTCGCCCCCAACTTCGTATTCCACGATCCTGCCAGCGGCGAGGATTGGCACGGCCCCGAGAGCGTCAGGCAGTACGCCGCTATGATGCGCGCTGCCTTCCCCGACCTGCAATACACCGTGGAAGATCAGATAGCAGAAGGGGACAAGGTAGTTACCCGATACACGGCGAGCGGTACCCACCGGGGCGAACTTATGGGTATAGCCCCCACGGGCAGTCGGGTGGAGATAACAGGCATCAGCATCACGCGCATCGAAGACGGCAAGATCGAGGAAATCTGGGAGAACTACGACGCCCTAGGCATGATGCGGCAGCTGGGCGTTATCCCCTCCCCGGCGTAGTTGCAGGAGGCTAGCCCTACCTAGACCAAGGGCGTTACGAGGGAACGGGGCTTAATAACCCCGCCCCTTGTCCTTGCCCCCACTTATGGCTCAAAACGCCGACGTACCCTTCAAAAGGGGTTTAGGGGGCGAGCCGGGGAAGTCGGCTTTGGTACGGAAGCGTGATTCTTAGTAGGGACAAGCCCTTTGATACAAAATCGACCTTAGGTGCGGGGCCTCCTGAGCTCGAGTCTGTTTTCGCTACCATCGCCCAAGGCGATCCGGGAGCGCAAGATGGAACGTAGTGACTCTATTTCGCTCGATGGGCTTCAGGAAGAACCGCGCGTCTAATCGTGCGCGGTGTTGTACGCGGTACCGTTGCCTTCCATTAGCGCGTACGCCACCGCCTGTTCGGTTGTCATAGCCCGCCCCTCAGCCCACGCCGCCTCCCACGCCTCCTCGTCGAGCCGGACGCGCGCGGCGGCGATGTAGGGACCGAAAAGGTGGCGCTCGAGGGGTGAGAAGACGGTGCTGATGACTTCGTACAGTGCCTCTGCCGCTCCCCACAGCCGGGCCGAGCGAATCGGCTGTCCTTGCGAACTGGCTAGCGAGGCCGCCACGTGCAGGTGGACCGCGGTGTGACGCCTCATGTTCTGTCGCCAGGACAGCTGAACGCCTTCCTTGCAGAGCTCACGCGCGTAATGGGGATCGCCCAGCCCAAGGGCGGCAAACGCGCCGAGCGCACGCGACAGGATGGTGGTGTAGTCATCCTCCGCTTTCTGGCCCAGCGCCAAGGCCTCCTCGCGCAGGACCATCGCCCGCCCGTAGTCGCACCGGGCCGCCGCCGTCCATCCCAGCAGCAGCAGTGAGCGGGCGAGGCCCGCCGTGTCTTCCCACGTGCGCTGCAGGCTTGCGGCCTCCTCGACGAGCACTGCGGC
>JALZFK010000398.1 GCA_030861585.1 Actinomycetota bacterium
ACATCTTGCGCGGTTACGAAGGCTTCGAAGAGAAGCTAACGTCTTTGGGTGCCACCGTCGCCCTCGGGACCGAGCCCGTTCTGCGGCGCTAGCCTCTGGTCGCTGCACGGATCGCAGCGCCCCGAGCCCCTTGTGCCGACTTGTTGTGATAGACGCGGGAAGCCGGCGCGACGGTCAACAAAACGATTGATAGGATGTGTAAAACGAGGTTATCAACTGACGATAGCGACCAATAAGACCGAGGTGCTGGCGCTAACCCGGAGGCTCGTCCGGTACCGATCGTACGCGCCAGGTGCGGTCGAGTCCACGATGGACTTTATAAATGGCTGGTTTGAGGCGCGGGGGCTTGAGACGGCCCGGTACAAGGGCGCGGGACCACACGGCGAGTTGAGCTCGCTCGTGACGTGGGTGGGCTCGGGGACTCCTAGGATTCTCCTGCACGCGCACGCGGACGTGGTGCCCGGCGAAGAGGACCAGTTCGAGGCCTACGAGCGGCATGGCGAGCTCTACGGCCGCGGCGTTTACGACATGAAGGGGGCTTTAGCCGCGATGATGTACGCGGTCGAGGACCTGCACGTCGTGGGCTGCGACGCGACGGTGGAGCTCCTTATCGTCCCGGACGAGGAGAGGGAGTACGGTGGACCTACTGGCGCGGAGATCCTGATCCAAAATGGCCACACGGGTGATTTCCTGATCACGGGCGAGCCTACGGATTTCCATATAGGTGTTCAGGCGAAGGGGGTTTTGCACCTCCGGGTCACCTTACGGGGCGAGAGCGCGCACGGCTCCAGGCCCTGGCTGGGAGAGAACGCGGTGCTCCTGGCCCACGAGCACTACAAACGGGTCTTGAAGCTGCCGTTCACCAAAGAGAGGAGCGAGTTCTTTCCGTACCCGAGCATCAACCTGGCCCGGATTATCGGCGGCGACGTGATAAACCGCGTCCCGGATCGCTGTACCTACGACATGGATATACGTTACCTGCCAAACCAGGACCCGGGAGAGATCACGGATCAGATCCGCTCGGTGGACCTCCCTGCGGAGGTGGAGATCCTCTTCTCGCACGAGCCGAGCTGCGTATCGCGAGGGAACCCGTTCGTGAAAGCGCTCCGCGAGGTCGCGTCCCGGCACTTTCACGGCAACCCTGTGGGCGTCGGCCGCCACGGCGCTTCCGATATCGTCTACTTCCAGCGCGTCGGTGTCCCCGGTGTAGAGTTCGGCCCGGTAGGCGGCGGCCACCACGGGCCCAAAGAGTTCGTCGTCTCCTCTTCGTTAGAAACCTATCGGCAGATGCTCGTGCAGTTTGTGCAGATCCTGGGTACCGACAACCAGGCCAACGACGGGGGTCACTAAACACCTCCTTGCTACCATTAGTAGCTCCTTGAAAGTTGTGTGTAACGCGAGTATATTGCGAATGGTTTCGTCTGAAGGAAGGTCCGATTGGCGCTAGCTCTATTGCAAGGAACGCAGGAGATAGGTTACGGCACGCTGTATGTGTACGTGGGTCTGTTCATCTTGCTGGTCGTGGGCTTCGTGGCGAGTACATTGGTTTTGGCTCGGCTAATAGCGCCCAGCCGTAAGAGTTCGCGAGCGAAAGGACTGAACTACGAGACCGGCGAGGTGACCGTTACGGACCCGTGGCGCCCGTTCCCGGTCCGCTACTACGTCTTCGCGCTCCTGTTTTTGATCTTCGACGTCGAGGCGGCGTTCCTGTTTCCCTGGGCTGTCATCTACGACGAGTACATCGCGCAGGGGATGGGTTTGTATATGTTCATTGAGGTAATCATTTTTGTGCTGATCCTGGTCGTGGGTCTTGCCTACGCCTGGAAGAAGGGAGCCCTTAAATGGGTGTAATGCAGAGGTTTAACGAGCCGAATATCATAACGACGAGCACCGACAAGCTCTTTAACTGGGCCAGGAAGAACTCTTTGTGGCCCTTACAGTTCGGTTTGGCTTGTTGCGCGATCGAGATGATGTCTACCGGCATGGCGCACAATGACCTCGATCGCTTCGGAGCCGGCTTCTTTTCGGCTTCGCCGCGGCAAGCGGACGTCATGATCGTCTCCGGCACCGTCTCGACGAAGATGGCCGAGCGTATGACTCGCCTATATGAGCAGATGCCCGAGCCCAAGTGGGTTATCGCGATGGGGGCCTGCGCCATCTCCGGTGGGCCGTTCCTCGACGGCTATTCGGTGCTCATGGGAGCGGATAGGGTCATTCCCGTAGACGTCTACGTGCCGGGTTGCCCGCCGCGGCCCGAAGCACTCATCTTCGGGATCATGACGCTGCAGAAGAAGATCGAGCGGGACCAGCAGGTTGGTTATGAGAAGCCCCGGCCCGCCCTCGTCACGGAGGACGGGGAGTTCCTCGAGTACCTTCCCGAGCGGGAGTACACGCATATTAGCGAGGGCAAGGCCCCGCGTTTCGAGGGCATAAAGCCCTTGAAGCGTACCTACGTCTTCGAGCGCAAGGGCATGCCGCCCGCTTCCCAAACCGACGTCGGCTGGGTTCCCACACAGCCAGATAACACCCAGGAAAACGGGGTCGCCGAGGAGCCCGCCGACCCGAAGGGGACCGCCTAAGGTGGCCGTTACGCTTCCTGAGGAGGATCTCGCGGAGAGATTGGAGCGCTATCTCCAGGGGTTCCGCAACCGGCACGGGTTTGAGGAGGTGTTGGTCGAGGGGAACGTGGTACGCCTCGTGGTCGAGCCCGGGATCGTACCGGCGGTCCTGACGACGGCGCGGGAAACTCTAGGCGTTTTGCACCTCTCGTTCATTACCGTTGTGGATCGAGAAGGAGCCTTCGAGCTGACCTACGAGCTCTTGGACCTACGCGGTGGGATCGTGCGGGTTAAGACTACGGTAGGAGGCGAGGAGCCGGTTGTCGACTCGGTGACCGGAATCTATCCCACGGCCAACTGGCACGAGCGGGAGGCCTACGACATGTTCGGGATAGCCTTCAAGGGGCACCCCGACCTCAGGCGGTTGTACATGTGGCAGGATCACTTTGATCACCATCCGTTGTTGAAGAGCTTCGAGATCAGCACCAAGCGCACCTTCGAAGGGTTGAGGTAAACATGCTTAGCGAAGAGCGTAGAACCGAGAGCACGACTTTGAGCGGTCGGGCGAGCGGCCGGTTGGCGGCACCTAACATCCGAGACGAGTTTGGGCTCGAAACCTTGGACATGAACATGGGGCCGCAACACCCGGCGATGCATGGCCTACTGCGGCTCATCCTGGAGCTCGACGGCGAGACCGTGGTGCGATGTGACCCTATAATGGGCTACCTGCACCGCAGCAAGGAGAAGATCTCCGAGAATCGCATGTACCCGGCGGTTATTCCGATCACCGACCGGCTCGATTATTTCAACAACATGGCCATGGAGCACGGGTACTGTATGGCGGTCGAGGATCTTCTCGACGTCGAGATACCGCCCCGAGCCGAGGCGCTTAGAGTTTTGACCGCCGAGCTGAGTCGCCTCATGAGCCACATCCCCTCTATAGGCTTCCTGCTCCTCGAGCTCGGAGCTTTCACCCCCATCCTGTATGCCTTTAGGGAGCGGGAGCGCATGCAGTCGATAATGGAGGCCATAACCGGTGCCAGAATGATGTTCCATTACATCCGCATCGGAGGCGTGAAAGCCGACCTGCCGGAGGGCATACCGGAGCAGATTTGGGATTATGCGGAGGGTTTGGAGCAGCGGCTCAAGCCGGACTTTATCGATCTGATCGAGGGGAACGAGATCTTTATCTCCCGCACCAGGGGTGTTGGGAAGATAACGCCCGAGAAGGCCGTGGAGATGGGCCTTACGGGACCCCCTCTCCGGTGCACCGGGGTTAGCTACGACGTACGCCGGGATTACCCTTACAGTTGGTACAAGAGCCTGGAGTTCGACGTCATAACCGACAGCGAAGGGGACGTCGAAGCTTCCTACCGGGTCAGGATCGGCGAGATTAAGCAGAGCATCCGGATAATAAAGCAGATTTTGGAGAACCTGCCCGAAGGGGAGGTCATGGCGGACATGGGGCGCAGGATCCGGCCGCCGGAGGGCGAGGGATTCGGGCGAGCCGAGTCGGCGCGAGGCGAGTACGCCGTGCACGTCGTCTCCGACGGCTCCGATACGCCGTACCGGGTACACTACCGGACCCCGTGCACCGTTAACATGCAGCTACTGCAGGAGATAGTCCCCGGCCACTACCTGCCAGACATTATGCCAATCATGGGTTTGGTGGACCCGGTCTCCGGGGCTTGGGACAAGTAGGGAGGAGGGATGGTTTTGAGTTTGGACATCCTCAGCCAGGAACCTTTCAGGTTCTTGATCTCCTTCGCCGCCATACTGTTTCTGGTGTTGAACCTGGCGGCCATCCTGACGATGGCCGAGCGCAAGGTGTCGGGTTATATCCAGCTCAGGTACGGCCCCAACCGCGTCGGGCCGCGGGGGCTCTTGCAGCCGGCGGCGGACGTCTTCAAGCTGTTCACCAAGGAGAATCTCTCGCCCAACAGAGCGGATCGTTGGATCTTCCTCGCCGCTCCGATCGCGATGTTCATCCCGGCAGCCGCCGTCTGGCTCGTCGTGCCCTTCGCACCCGAGGCGGTGGTCACGAACCTCAACATAGGCTTATTGTTCTTCGTCTCCATAACCTCCATCGGCGCTTTGGGCGTAATAATGGCCGGCTACGGGAGCCGGTCCAACTTCTCGCTCTTAGGTGCTCTGAGGGGCGCGGCGCAGATGATCTCCTATGAGGTGCCGCTCATCTTAAGCCTCTTAGGGATAATAATGATCACCGGTAGCCTCTCGCTCGTCGACGTGGTAAACGCCCAGAGCGGAGGGTTCTGGCACTGGTTCTTCTTGCCGCAGTTCCCGATGTTCATCGTGTTCTACATCGCGGGGCTCGCAGAGGTAAAAAGGGTGCCGTTCGACCTGCCGGAGGGGGAGAGCGAGATCGTCGGCGGTTTCATGGTCGAGTACTCGGGAATGACCTGGGCTCTGATCCAGGCGTCGGAGTTCGCCTCTTTGGGCCTCATGTCAGCGATCCACACGACGTTATTCTTGGGAGGTTGGCAGCCGCCCATCGATGCTTTAGATCTCGGGAATTTCAACTGGATCTGGTTCGGCCTCAAGACGGCGCTCGTCTTGTTCACCTTTCAGTGGATCCGGTGGAGCGTTCCGCGCCTCAGGATGGATCAGCTAATGGACTTCGGCTGGAAGGTGCTCGTGCCGGTCTGCCTGATCTGGCTCTTCGTTACGGCCGGCTGGATGCTAGTAGTTTAAGGAGAATTCGTTATGCCCCAAGTAGGACAGGGAATCTTGAAGGGGATGGGCATCACCCTCAAGCACCTCTTCGAGAAGAAGGTTACCCGGCAGTACCCCGAGTACAAGCGGCCGCTCCCCGAGCGTAGCCGCGGGATGCTCACGGTAGACATGGATCGGTGCATCGCGTGCCTGCAGTGCATGAGGATCTGCCCAGACCATTGCATCTCCATCGAGCAGGAGAAGCGCGACGTGGACGGTTCGGGCAAGGCCAAACCCTACGCGGTGGGTTTCGTCATCGACGACTCGCGCTGCATGTACTGCTCCCTTTGCGTCGAGGTCTGCCCGGTCAACTGCATCTACCACACCGAAGAGTTCGAGGCCCAAGCCTACAACCGCCTAGAGCTCGCCCGCCAGTTCGGCGAGCGCCCCGTGGATCCGACTATAGACCCCAAACCCGCCGTCAAAAAGAAGAGGCCGGCTAAGGGCGCTCCTAAAGGCAAGAGCGCCAGGGGCACCGAGAAGAAGGCCCCGAAGCAGGACGAAGCGGCTTGATAGTCGCGTTCGCCTTTCTGGCCGGGATGACCCTGGTCTCGGCGCTAGGCGTGGTCGTCAGCCGCAACGTCGTCCACTCGGCCCTGTTCATGTCGGGTTCTTTCCTCGGGGTGGCGGGCTTCTTCGTGATGCTCAACGCTCCGGCGCTTGCGGCGTTCCAGGTTCTTATCTACGTCGGGGCGGTTACGGTCGTGATCCTCTTCGGGATCATGTTTACCCAGCGACCGCAGGTGCGGCATTTTAGGACGATCCTCCAGAGGCAGCTCTGGCCGGGGTTGTTCGTCGCCCTCGGGATCGGGGCGTTCCTGGCGTACGTGTTGAGCATAGAGGACTGGGCCGGTACGGAGCCGGGGAACGGGCCGCGAGAGGTTGCGGCTCTGGGCGAAATACTGCTCGGGGTGAATGGGTCTCCGCCGATCTTTGGGCTGCTCTTCGAGGTGATCTCGGTACTGTTACTGGTCGCGGTGATCGCGGCAATCGTGATCAGCCGCCGCAAGACCGGCGAGGGGATCGATCGGGGGGTAGAGGAGTAATGCCGCCGCAGGCGCAACAGTTCATCGATGCGCTCAACGCGACCATACCTTTAGAGGGATACCTTGTGGTCGGGGCGATCATGTTCGC
>JALZFK010000026.1 GCA_030861585.1 Actinomycetota bacterium
TTGTAAGACTTGCTCAGGCCGCGGGTGTCTATGACCACCGGCACGGCCACTGTGTCTCGCATGACCTCTCCATGAAGACCCGGTTTGCCGTGCTCTAGTATCTCCACGGGGGTCACTACTTTCCGTAGAACCCGGTCGATTGACATTGGTTCAGCGTATCGGGTGGCCGCTCACGAGGCATCGGCCAAAAGGCGGAGCCGAGATAGGGCTTCAGGCGGAGAAAATTCGACCGTCCCAACTGGCAAACCGAGACATAAACCCTGTCACACCCGAATTTGCGGGCGAACGGACGTCCGGGCTACAACAGGCCCAACTCGCGGGCGCGCGCTATCGCTTCGGTGCGCCTTCGAACCTGGAGTTTGCGAAAGATGTTCCGGTTGTGCCCTTTGACGGTAATTAGGGCGAGGAAAAGCCGCTCGCTTATCTCCCGGTTCGAGAGCCCCCGGGCGATTAGTCGCAGCACTTCCAACTCGCGTTGGCTCAGTGGCTCGATCAGGGACTGGGCAGACGGGGCAGGAGCCACATGAGATTCGTCTGCGCTCTTCTGCTCCTCGGCTTCGAATGCAGCCAGCAGCCTGCCTGTATAGTCCGGCATGATCCCGTGGGCAGCTGCTTCGGACATTAGTCGGGCCATCGGCCTGCCTTCGTCCACAAAGACCCGGACGTAGCCCTCCGGCTCGGCCAGCGTCAGGGCGCGTTCCAGCGGCGCAAGAGCAGCAAGGATGTCGCCCTGCACGTGGTGGGCGAGCGCCCGCAGTATCAGGATCTCGATCGCGCTTCCCGTCCTCTCTCCCTCCTGCGCCGCTTGCAGGAGGCACTCCAGCAGTCCGATTGCTTCGTGAATGGAGTGTTCTACCCGTTCGCTCTCATACCGGGCGATGAGCACCTTTGCCAGGGTGACGTGCTCGAACTCGCGCAGGTAGCCGAGGTCGTCGTGGGCGGACAGGCCCCGATCGCGCGCCCAGCCTACGGCCTCACCCAACCTCCCCTGCCCGACCAATACTCGCGTCTTCTGAGCCGCTATGGGGCGCACGTTCGGGAAAAAATCGCTCACATACAGGCGCTCTGCCTCGTCTAGCAGGTCGAGCGCGCCGTCCAGGTCGCCTTGTGCCTCCCGTACCCGGGCCATAGCAACGCGCCAGCGATACCGGTTTTGCGGCAACCCGGCGAACTCGCCGAGTTCCTCGCTTCTCAGCAGGTCCTGCGTGGCGGCATCTAATTCGTTACGTTCGCGGTGGAGCTGGCTCATCCCCACGTGCATATCCGCCGCTCCCCGCAACACGGGCTCGCCCTGCTCCGCCGCGATCCGCAATCCGCGTTCGTAGGTGTGCATCGCCTCCCGCAGACGGCCCTGCGCAATCCGTATATCAGCCAGGGCGATGGCGCAACCGAGCGCATCCGAGAGGTGCCCGGCCCTCTGCAGCCTTTGCATGCCGTCAGCATACGACCGATACCCGGCCTCGAGATCCCCGCTCGTCCAATAAGCGAGCCCCAAGAGCGCAGCTGCCGATGCGCGCAAGAGACGATCATCCTCGAGCGTGAGCTCGAGCGCCTGTTGGGCGTACTTCACGGTGTCCGCCACGTCGCCCAGAACCAAGGCGATCCCGGCACGGTACGTGGCGACCGAACCGGGCAGACGCCGAAACTCCTCCTCGTCCACGACGACCATCTCGGTCGATGAAGCTTCCGCTCGCTCAGCGCTATCTGCCCTCGTCTCCAGCCACCGTTCGGCGTCCCGCAGGCGGTCCTCGACGCCTTCGAGCTGGCCGCTTTGCAGTAACGTCCCCGCATAGTGGACGCTGAGTACGGGCCTGAGGTGGAGCAACTCGTCGGGGAGCGCCTTGAGCCAGCCAAGCAGCTTGGCCTCTTGCCTGCTCCTGCGCATCTCTGGCACGGCAAGTTCGACCAGGTGCGCCGCCCGCCCGAAATCCTCGGCGGCAAGCGCGTGCCGGATCGCATCGGCCGCCGAACCGTTACGCTCGTACCACTCGCTCGCCCGCCGATGGAGGGCGGGTACCCGATCGGGCCGCTCCGCCATCAAGTGCGCAAAGAGGACGTCGGCGAAGAGGTGGTGGTAGCGGTACCAGCGGCGCTTGTCGTCCAGCGGAACGACGAAGAAGTTGCCCCGCTCGAGGGCTTTCAGCATCCCCCTGCCGTCCTCCTGTCCGGTGACGGCGTCGCACAGCGGGCCGCTCATCCGGTCGAGGACGGAGGTCTCAAGCAAGAAGCTGCGGGTGCGTTCGGGTTGGCGCCCAAGGACCTCTTCGGCCAGGTAGTCCAGGACGTACCTGTTGTCTCCGGCGAAGGCCCGGATAAACCCGGGAACGTCCTCCCGCCCCCGCATGGAGAGCGCCGCCAGCTGGAGCCCCGCGATCCAGCCCTCGGTGCGGTCCTCCAGCGCGGCCATCTCTTCCGCGGAGAGCTTTATGCCCATCGCACCTTCGAGAAATCCGGCGGCCTCGGTTGGGGTGAAACGCAAGTCGGCGGCGCGCAGTTCGCTCATTTGGCCCCTCGCACGCAACCGAGCGATGGGTAGGGGCGGATCCTCGCGGGTGGCGATGACCAGCTTCAGCCTTGGCGGCAGGTGTTCGACCAAGAAGGTAAGGGCATCGTCGACCGCTTCGGCGTCGATGACGTGGTAGTCGTCGAGGACGAGAACCGAGTCTTCGGTGACGGCGGCCATCTCGTTGAGCAGGGCCGTCAGGATTGATTCGGTCGGTGGCGGCTGAGGGGACCCTAGCGCACCCAACACCCCTTCTCCCATGTTCGGGGCGATCGTCCGCAAAGCGGCAACGAGGTAGGCCAGAAAACGTGCGGAGTCGTTGTCCCCTTCGTCCAGAGACACCCATGCGGCCGGTCGAGGTAGGGTCGCGGCCCATTCGCCGAGGAGCGTGGTTTTGCCGAAGCC
>JALZFK010000049.1 GCA_030861585.1 Actinomycetota bacterium
TACACCCCCGCAGAGTGACGTTTTATTCATAATGACAATCATTTGCAATAAACACGAGATCAAGGTAATGTACAGCGACGGAGGAGTCAAGGGCCGAGGGGACCTGATGTGAGCTAGGTCAAAGGGGGATTTGGTGGATCAGATCCTGGTCACGGAAGCGGCAGAGTTTATGGGGTCGCACTGACGGACCGACTGTTGGAGATGGGGCACGAGGTGGTAGGCGTCGACTGCTTTACTGGCAATTACGCCCCCAAACGCAGGCTCCAGGACCTCGCCTGGGCGAGCTCGACCCGCGGTTTCCGGCTCATGGAGGGGGACCGCCTGGATCTGGACCTTCGGGAGCTCCTCGGAAGCGTCGATGGCGTGGCGCACCTGGCCGGGGAGCCCGGGGTGCGCCAGCTGGGGACCGAACTTCGCCCTCTATTCGGAGCGGAACGTGCGGGCGGCGGTGCGGCTACTCGAGGCCATCTGGAAAGAGGGCGTCGGGCCTTTAGCCTACGCGTCGTCCTCCTCGGTCTACGGTCTGAACGGCGGGAAACCCCTAAGAGAGGATGCCTTGCTGAGGCCTGCTTAGCCCTACGGTGCCAGCAAGCTCGCCGCCGAGGAGTTCGTCGAGCTTTACGTCCGGGAGCGGGGCGTGCTGGCCACGGTATTGCGGTACTTCACCATTTACGGACCCTCGCTAGCGGCCCGAGATGGCCCTCGCCCGCTTCATCTCTGCGCCCCTCGAGCGACGCGATGTCGAGATCTGTGGGGACCGTGAGCAGGTGCGCGAGATGACCTACGTCGCTGACGTAGTGGACGCTACCGTGGCCGCTCTGGGGCAAGCGCCGGGAACAACGCCCCGATTGCGCAACAACGGTAGTGGGACCCGGACGACGGTCAACGGGATGCTCGACGCCGTCCGGCGGGCCACGCAGTCGCCGACCAAGGTCGTTTACGGGCCGGCCGCCGAGGAGGAGGTTCGCTCAACCTGGGCCGACTCGGGGCGGGCGGAGAGGGAGCTCGGCTACAGGCTTCGGAGCGGGTTCGAAGAAGGGGTCCAGGCGCAGGTGGAGCGGGCGCTAAAAAAGCGCCTGGCTCCGAGCGCCGCCTAGCGTTTGGAATTGGAAGCGGTACTGATCCCGATCCTGCTCTACCTGCCCGGGTACTTCCTGGGCGAGACCCTCACGCGAAAAGGTGACGGTTGGGCTGAGCTTTTCCTTCTGCGGGGCGCTGCTGCCGCGTCCATCTCGGGCCCCGTGCTCGTAGTCCTGGCCCTCGCCGGGTGGTTCACGGCGCCCGCCGTCGCCGGCAGCCTCGCGGCCTGCGCGGTGGTCGCCCTTGGTTTGGTGCGTCTCCGGCACGAGGCGTGGAGAACAGCCGCGCAGCCTTCCCGTTGGGACCTGGGTGCTCTGGGGCTCGTGGTAGGGGCGTTCGCGCTCTATGCCCACCCGGCGGAGTACGTGCTCAAGGACCGCGACCCGGGCGTTTACACGGTGGTGGCCGCCAAGCTGGCCCGTACCGGAGAGCTCCTGACCCGGGACCACCTGATCGGCGCGGTGGCTCCATTTCACCGGTTCGAATATGAAGCCAAGTATCCCGGCTTCTACATCCACGGTAGCGACCTCATAGTGCCGCAGTTCTTCCCCGGTTCCTTCGCCTGGTTGGGTCTAGGGAACCTCGTGGGCGGCGTCTGGGGCGGCCTGTACGTAGTGCCAGTTTTCGGGGCTTTGTCGGTGTGGGTGGCGTACAGCCTCGGTAGGGAACTTTTCGGAAGGTGGGCCGGACTGATAGGAGCGGTGTTTCTGGCGGTAAGTTATACCCAGGTCTGGTGGGCTCGCTATCCCTCAAGCGAGATCATAACCCAGTTCTTTATCTTGGCCGGGTTGTGGCTGGCCGCCCGGTTTGTCCGGGGCGGGGGAGCGGGGAAGGGCGTACTGGCCGGCGCTCTTCTCGGCGGCGCCATGCTCGTCAGGGTAGACGCTTTTCTGGTTGCGCTCATCGTTTCTGTGTCGGTGGGATACGACTGGCTCCTCGGGCGACCCATAAGGCGATGGGGGCCAATCTGTGTACCGCTGCTTCTCTTGGGTGGAGCGGCTGCCCTCTATGCGGGCACCATCGGGGACCGCTATCTAGATCTAATCTACGATCTGCACGTTCCGAACGAGGCCCTACGGCTCTTCCCGTATCTTCTGATGACCACGCTCCTCATAGCGACCACCCTGTGGATGCTACGCCGGCGGTGGCGCGGGGGGGTCGAGCGTCTGCTGGTGCTTTACGGGCGGAGCGCAGCATTTCCGGCTGCCCTGGTGCTTCTGGGGGTTTCCTTGTGGGTTTACTTCGTCCTGCCGCAGCCATGGGAGGGTTTGCCGGAGTATTGGGGAGGTGCCGCGGATCGCATGGCGGAGTTTCACGCCTACGATCGGCAGGTCGTGGTGAGGATGGGGTGGTTTGTCACCCCCGTCGTAGCGATCCTGGGGATGGCGGGATTCACCTTGGTAGTGTACCGGCTGGACGCGGCGCGGGCGCTCTTCTTGGGCGCGGTCTTGGCGTTCGGGATCCTGTACGTCGCGCTGCCGAACGTGGCCCCGGACCTACCCTGGGCCACCCGGCGGTTCGTTCCGGTCGTGTTCCCCGGTCTTTGCCTCCTCGCTGGGTACGCCACGGTAGAGAAGGGACGAGTATTGGGAAGGGCTTGGAGCATACGGATAGGCGTCTCCTGCGCCACGGTTCTAGCCGTTCTTTCGATTGCGTGGTTGGTGTATGTGGCGTGGCCCGTCTATGGCATGCGGGAACTTGCGGGAGCGGTGGAGGGCTTCGACAGGTTGGAGAGAGCGATACCCGAGTCCCGAGTGCTGTACGTAGAGCTACCGGCCGAGGATTACGCTGCCACCCTGGATTACCTCTACGGACGTCCGGTCCTAGCCTACGACAGGGAGCAGTTCCGCCGGGAGATGCCCTATCTCCGGGAGGCGGGGTTGCTGGAGGACGCCGTTTACGTGACGGTCGGGGGAAGATCCAAGCCTACCTTCCCGAGCCTGCGGTCGCGAGAGATAGGCAGGGAAACGGTAAGCTTCCCGCGACTCGAAGAGGGATTCAAAGGCATTCCACACGACGTTTACGAGGAGCGGCAGGAGTTCCGTATATACGAACTGGAGCAAACCTGAGAGCCCGGCTGGCGCTCGTCTTTGTCGGGCTGGCCGTGCTCCTGACGCTTGCCCTCGCTCTCGCGCCGGTGAACCTCCGCCGAGCCTTAGAGCACGCAGCGGGCCATCCTTTTGAGGTGGCGCTGTCCCTTCTGGTCTACACCGGGGCGTTCGCTTCTCGGGCTGCGTCCTGGAGTCCGCTGGTCGGCGCGCGGGTTCCCCTCGCGAAGCTCTTCGCCCTCCTTATGGGTGCCCTATTCTTGAACCACGTTGCTCCGGCGAAAGCCGGGGACCTTGCTCGTATGTACGCCCTTTCACGCCGGTGGGTGTCCCCCGAGCGGGCCGTGGTGAGCGTCGTGCTCAACAGGATGGTGGACCTCACAGGCCTGATCGCCGTGCTGGTCGCGTCCTGGGTTCTGGCCGGCGCCAACGGCTGGGATAAGATTTCGGTGCCCATCCTGGCCGTCGCCGGGATGGCGGGCGCACTTTTTCTCTTGACCCACCTGAGGTTTCCCGCCTTTTTCGACGCCCGCTTCGGCGTCATCTCGCGGTACGCAGGGGGTACACGGGCGGCGTTACGGGAGACTACCTGGGCGGCCCTCCTACAGTCGTTCGCGTTCGCGACCCCGGCGTGGGTCTTGGAGGCCGGTATCCTGTCCTACGTAGGGCGGGGGCTCGGCCTGGAGCTCTCCCTTGCGGAGGCCGTGGC
>JALZFK010000050.1 GCA_030861585.1 Actinomycetota bacterium
GCGACCCCGATCGAGCGCATAAACATGTACGGGAAAAACAGGAGACCCATCAGGCCGATGAGAACGGCCGTGCCGCTGAAGAAGATGCTCCTCCCGGCCGTCTCGACCGTGCGAGGAACCGCCTCCGAGACCGGACGGTGCTCCAGCTCCTCTCGGAAGCGGCTGACGGCGAAGAGGGCGTAGTCTATGCCCAAGCCCAAGCCGAGCATGGTGGAGATGGTGAGAACGAAGATGGACATGTCGTAGGCACCGGCGAGGAAGTACAAAGAGGCCAGGGTAACGGCCACGCTCGCGCCCCCGATCAAGACCGGAACGCCCGCGGCCACCAGGCTCCCGAAAGCGAGGACCAGGATCACCAGCGCCAAAGGAAAGGCGTACTCCTCGGCCCGCCGAATGTCCTCGTTGCTCGCTTGCGTGATGTCGAGGTACACGGCCGGAGCACCGGTAACATAGGTATTGAGCGCTTCGTTGCGGGCCTTGTCCCGCACCTCGTCCACGAGACCCTGTGCCTGGTCCAGCGGGACATCGAAGCTGACGACTGCGTAACTCCTTTCTGCGCTCTTGGAGATAAACGTGGGATCGTTGGTCTCCGAGTAGCCGATGACGTCGCGCACCGCGTCCAGTTCGCGAACCTTATCGAGGGCCGCATTCTGGGCCTCCTGGAACTCGGGACTTTCGGCGGAGAGCCCATCGCCCTCGAAGACTATAGTAAGGTTTGAAGGCGAGGCGTCAAACTCATCGAAGAAGATGTCCTGGACCTGCTCGGCCTCGGAGTTCGCCCCCTCGAAGCCGCCACCCTTCAAGCGATCGGAGAGGTTCGGAGCAAAAAAGGCGCCCGTCGACAGTAGCGCGACCCAGAAGAGCACGACAAACCAGCGATGACGATAGGTCAAGCGGCCCAAGGCATAAAAGATCCTCAAAGGGTGCTGCAAACCTTTCTCAAAAGACGAACCTTGCATCGGTTATGGTACTCAACCCACCGAATGCAGTGAGGTACTTCTATCACAGAACGCGCGCTGTCTAGTCGCTGGAGCGTGCTGGACTGCGCGGTAAGCTGAGGGCGAGCAAAAGACCGATAAGGGGAAGGGCGGAGATCGCTAGCATCGTCGTGGGCAGGCCTTGGTTGTCGGCTAGGGCCCCGAAGATCGGGGCGCCTATGCCCCCGAGACCGATGGAGAGGCCCATCGTGACGCCTGCGGCGACCCCTATCCTCCCGGGCAGGTACTCCTGGCCCATCACGACTGTGACGCCGAAGGTACCTATCGTCGCTGCTCCGATCAAGGCGAGCAAGATCATCCCTAGCAGGGGCCCCGAGACGGTGAAGGCGTAGATCAAGGGCGAGAGCAAGAGCATCGAGACCGCGAGCACGGCGCGACGGCCGATCCGGTCGGCTAGCGGTCCTCCGACGAGGGTTCCCACTCCCCCGGCGAAGAGCATCACCGAGAGGGCCGAATTGGCGAGGAGTGTCGAGGAGCCAAGCACCTGGATGTAGTAAGAGGAGACGAACGTAACGAGCCCGAAGTAAACGAACGAGCGCACGGTGACTGCCCCGATCATGCGCGCAAACGGCCCCCAGTGCTCCGGCGCCTTGGCGCCTTTTCTACCGACCGCCGCCTCCTCCGCCTTGGGTTGGAACGTCAGGAGCCGGGGCAGCTCGTGCAATAGCGCGAGGCCCATGAAAGAGGCCGGGAGCACGAGGAACAGGGTGCCCGGAAGGCCGAAGGATAGAACGAGTGGGGTGGTGATAACGGGGCCAAGCGCGAAGCCGGCGTTGCCACCGACGGAGAAGAAGCTCATACCACGGGCCCGGCGGGAGCCAGAGACGTAGTTGGCGAAGCGGGCGCTCTCAGGGTGAAACGCAGCTACCCCGAGACCCGACAGGACGACGCAGAGTAGGATCAGGGGATAGCTTGAGGCAACGCCGACTAACGCTATCCCAAGCCCGCCGAGCGCCACGCCGAGCGGCATAAGCATCGGCAGGGGCCTGCGGTCCGAAAAATGGCCGAAGAGCGGTTGCACTATCGAGGAGCTCAACGTCGCTGCCAGGACGAGCGAACCCGCCGCCGCGAGCGAGAGCCCCCGCTCGGCCACGAGGAACGGCACCAGGGCGGCTACAGCTCCCTGGTTGACGTCCGTGAAGAGGTGCCCGGCGGAGAGGGCCGCCATCGCCCGTTTGTCTACGCCTTTTCTCACGCCCTCAAGCTCGAAAATCGCTGTCGTATCTCAGCGGTGTACGGGATGATCGCGGGCGTACGTTTAAGCGGTGTAGGCCGAGATGATGTGGCAGATCCAGCCGAGAAAGTCGCCCGTGGTGATCCAAAAACCGGCGTGATCATGACAAGACACCGCGTAAGATGCATCCTTTTTAGAACTGTCCGACTCCGGGGATGAGAA
>JALZFK010000097.1 GCA_030861585.1 Actinomycetota bacterium
ACCGCACCGACGGCTTCTACGCCGTCATGGAGTTTACCGCGGGCGAGCGAACGCTCTCCGAGTTGAAGCGCATCTTGCGCGTCTCGGACGACGTCTTGCGGCACATGATCGTGAAGCTCCCGCCGACGTACGCGCACAAGCCGCTACCCGAGCCCGCCGAGGTCTCGGGCTAGTTTTAGAGAGGAGAAGAAGGGTTTATGGCCAGACGCAGGACCGGGCCGTCGCGCCGAGAGCGACCGGTCAAGAGCAAGCCGTGCGTGTTCTGCAAGGAGGACATAGCGTACGTGGACTATAAGGACTACAACATGCTGCGCAGGTTCACCAGCGACCGGGGCAAGATCCGGGCTCGCAGGGTCACGGGATTGTGCCCCCAGCACCAGCGCGAGGCGGCCACCGCCATAAAGCGCGCCCGCGAGATGGCGCTTTTGCCCTACGTTGCCGGCCAGTAGGGAGGTAGCTTTATGCAGGTGATACTCAAGCAGGACGTCGAGAAGATCGGGCGACGGGGCGACGTGGTGGACGTGAGCCGCGGCTACGTTCGCAACTTCCTCGTCCCGCGCGACCTGGCAGAGGTGGCCACACCGAGCAGGATGGAGGAGGTTCGCCGCGAGATGGCCGAGGCCGAGGAACGGGCCCAGCGCATGGCCGAACGCGCCGGTGAGATCGCCGAGACGTTGAACAAGAGCGTCATAACCATCGAGGCCCGCACCGGCGAGGACGAACGCCTCTTCGGCTCCGTCACCGCCGCCAACATCGCCTCAGCAATCGAGAAGGCCCGCGGCGTCCGGATCGACAGGCGCCGTATCAGGCTGGCCGAACCTATCAAGTCCCTAGGTACGCACCAGGTCCCCATCCAGGTCCACGGAGATGTCGAGGCGAGCGTGAAGGTCATCGTCGTCCCGAAGCTCTAGCGACGCTGTGACCGAAGCGTCGCTTCAAGCACGACCTTTACTACAGGCTTAAGGGCTCTGTCTTGTAATGGAGCCCTTTTTGCTGCATGCTTAAGCGTCATGGAGAATCGGGGGAGGATACGGGGGTTACCTTCCGGGGCCGCTAGCGAGGCCAGCGTCCGCGTGCCGCCGCATGACCTCGACGCGGAAAGGGCCGTGATAGGGGCGATGCTCGTCTCCGAAGCCGCCGTTTCGGCGGTCGGGGAGATGCTCGATGCGGAGGATTTCTACTCCGAGACGCACCGGGTTTTGTACGGGGTCATGATGCGTTTGTACTCTCGGGGCGATCCTATAGACCAGCTCACGCTCTCGGACGAACTCAAGAGCGTGGGGGAGTTCGATCGGATCGGGGGTCGTAGCTATGTCTTCCGGCTCGTCGAGAGCGTCCCCACAGCGGCCAACGCTGCCAGGTACGCGGAGATCGTACGCGGCAAGGCCCTCTTAAGGGCCGTCATAGACGCCGGGAGTCGTATCCAGCAGGAGGCCTTCGCCGAGCCCGACGACGTGACGCAGGCCCTCGACGCCGCCGAACAGCTCATCTACGGCGTCTCCAACCGGCAGTTAAAGGAGCATCTGGCTCCCGTCTCCGAGCTCGCGCCGGGTGCCCTAGAGATGATACAGCGCCTCTATGAGGCCGAGGGCGAGGTCACAGGTGTTGAGACCGGGTTCGAGGACCTCGATAGGCTTACCACCGGCTTTCACAAGAGTGATCTCGTGATACTTGCAGCAAGACCTGCCATGGGTAAAACGGCGATGGCCCTCAACGCCATCTGGCACGCCGCGGGCGTCAAAGGGCTACCGGTGGCGATCTTCTCTCTAGAGATGAGCAAGGAGCAGCTCGTCCAGCGGCTCATCTCGCAGACTACGAGGATAAGGACCCAGGACTTACGAAGCGGCAACGTCAAGGCCGAGGACTGGCCCAAGCTCGTGCGTGGGGTCGCCGAGGTCAGCCGGGCGCCCATCTGGATCGACGACACCGCCGGCATCACGCTCATGGAGATGCGAGCCAAGACCCGGCGCCTCGCTAGCCGCTTAAGCGCTCAGGGTGAGCTTCCCCTCTCGCTCGTCGTCGTGGACTATCTGCAACTCATGGTCGGGAGCGGGGCACGCTCCGAGAATCGCCAGCAGGAGGTGGCGGAGATCAGCCGCGGCCTGAAGGTCCTCGCCCGCGACCTCGACGTCCCGGTCCTCGCCGTAGCCCAGCTCAGCCGGGCCGTCGAGCAGCGCCACGACAAGCGGCCGCTCTTGAGCGACCTCAGGGACAGCGGTTCGATCGAGCAGGACGCAGATATGGTGATGTTCCTCTACCGCGACGAGTACTACAACCCCGACTCCGACGACAAAGGCATCGCCGAGGTTCTCGTCGGCAAGCACCGCAACGGCCCCACCGGGAAGGTCCAGCTCGCCTGGCTCGAGCAGTACACCAAGTTCGCCTCCCTCGCCCGCCGCTAGCGTCGTACTCTCGTTTCTTATTACTCGCTGAGGGCTAATCCTTGATCGGTGCACCCATCGCGTGGTAACCGCCGTCCACGTGGATGAGCTCCCCGGTCGTCGCCGGCCACCAATTGCTTAAGAGGCTCACCACGGCCCTTCCTACCGGTTCGGGGTCGGCAGTGCTCCAACCAAGGGGCGCTTGCCGTTCCCACTCGCCCTCGATGCCTTCGAAGCCGCTGATGCCCTTGGCAGCTAAAGTTCGCAAAGGGCCGGCCGAGACGAGGTTCACCCGAATGCCTCTCGAACCGAGGTCGCGGGCGAGATAGCGGGATGCGGACTCCAAAGCCGCTTTGGCGACCCCCATCCAGTCGTAGGCGGGCCAGGCGATGCGGGCGTCGAAGTCGAGGCCGACGACGGAAGCTCCGGGCTTCATGAGGTCCATGAGGCCGACGGAGAGGGCTTTGAGCGAGTAGGCCGAGGTCTGGAGAGCTTCTGCGACCGAGGGCCATTCGGTGGAGAGGAAGTTGCCGCCCAGGGCGTCCTCGGGGGCGAAGGCTATAGCGTGCACGATCCCGTGCACCTCGCCCCAGCGCTCCCCGAGATCCTTGGCAACAGCTTCTATGTCCTCGGGCTTGTTGACGTCGAGCTCGACAACGGACGGCTCGGGATCGAGACGTTTGGCGGTGCGTTGGGTAAGGCTCATGGCCCTCCCGAACCCGCTCAAGGCGATCTCGGCACCTTGCTCCTGGGCCAGCCGCGCCACCGAGTAGGCGATGGAACGCCGGTCCAAAACGCCGGTCACCAGCACCTTCTTGCCCTCCAGAAGCCCTGCCATTCATCCTCCTCGAAGCCCGCGATCTGCAACAGAGCACGGCACAGTCTAGGGGAAGCATCCCGACCCCGCTAGGCTTCGCCCAGAGCCACGGGCCGCGAGTTTTGGTTTCGTCTCCGGGCCGATGCTCTTCCGGGCTCTTCGTCCCGATCATCTCTCAAAGATACAATCTCACCATGCCAGATCTCGGAGGAGCCAGACAAACGGACCAACGCTGGAACGAGCCGGCGACCTTTCTTGCCTCCCTGTCGGACGAGGACCGTGCCCATGTCTCCTCCTATGGCGCTTTGGGCCTGCCTGCCGACGTTGAAGGCATCGCCGCCGTTCTTTCGACTCACGCTGCGTAGAGCCCCTCGGTGACCCCTGCCACGCTCCTGGCCACCACGGGGGTGCAGCCCGAGCTGAGCGGCGACCTCGACCTTGCCCGCGCCTTGGGTCGCGCAGCGCTTGAGCTTGCCGAGGGGCTCGCAGACCTCCAGCTCGCCCACGTCTTGCTCGCGCAGACCCTCTTCCGAAACCGCCGCGACGAGGCGGACTTAGCGAGCTTCGTCGAGCACTGCCAGGCCACGCTCCGTACGGGTCACACGGGCACCTTCTGCTATGAGCCCCTCGCTGCCCTCTACGAGCACCGGGGCGAGAACGAAGAGGCCGCACGGATCTGCCGCCGCGCTGTCGAGGTCCTCGAGGGGGCCGGTGACCATCGCTCGGCCGCTGGGTTCCGAAAGCGCCTGGATAGGCTCTCCCGCAAGTAGCCACCGGCCGAGGGAGGAGGGCTCCCTATCCGTATTTAGCAGAATTAGCAGAAATCTTTGGTATTCCGGTCATGCCGGATACAGATATGTCTATTGATTGGCAAACCAGTGGGAGATATCCTGTGTTCGGTGTCACGAGGAAGCGGAAGAGCGGTTTCTCGAACGGTTAGATCGGGGTACAGGTGTTAACGCGCGGGTTGGGATTTCCGCAGGTGGGGCACCTTCGGCCCGTGGGACATGGGAGTCTCGGAAGATCCTGGTCGTACCGTCGTGAAGGCACAGAAAAACGCGGGGAAAGGAGAGGTATGAGCGAAGAGCAAAGCAACGAGGCTCTGGCGAACTGCACCTACGAGCCGCCGGAGGAGTTCGTCCAGAAAGCCAACGTCAACGACCCCTCGGTCTACGACAAAGCCAAGGAGGACTACGAAGGCTTCTGGGCCGAGTGTGCCCGGGATCTGCACTGGTTCAAGGAGTGGGACCAAGTCCTGAAGTGGGAGCCACCCTTTGCCCAGTGGTTCGTGGGGGGCAAGCTCAACGTCGCCTACAACTGCCTCGATTACCAGATCGAGCAGGGCAAGGGCGACAAGACCGCGCTCATCTGGGAGGGCGACGAGCCCGACCAGCAGAAGAGTTACACCTACTCCGAGCTACTTACCGAGGTCAACAAGTTCGCCAACGTCTTGAAGGACCTCGGTATACGCAAGGGCGACAGGGTGGGCATCTACCTGCCGATGATTCCCGAACTGGCCATCGCCATGCTCGCCTGCGCGAGAATAGGCGCCCCGCACTCGGTGGTCTTTAGCGCCTTCTCCGCCGCCAGTCTCCGCGATCGCCTCAACGACGCCGAGGCCAAGGTGCTCGTCACCGCCGACGAAGCGCCGCGCGGGGGCAATATAAATCCCTTGAAACAGAACGCGGATAGGGCTCTAGAAGACTCACCCTCGGTCCAGAGCGTGGTCGTGGTCGCACGCACGGGCGGGGAGGTCCCCATGGCCGACGGGCGCGACCATTACTGGCACGAGCTTATGGATGGGGCGAGTGCGGAGTGTCCCGCCGAGGAGATGGATTCGGAGGACATGCTGTACATCCTCTACTCGTCCGGCTCGACGGGGAAGCCCAAGGGGATCGTTCACACCACGGGCGGCTACCTTACCCACGTCAAGGTCACCAACAAGTGGGTCCACGACCTCAAAGACGACGACGTCTACTGG
>JALZFK010000109.1 GCA_030861585.1 Actinomycetota bacterium
CGAGGTGTCATGCGCTGGTACCTTTGTTCTCTCCCCCGCCATCTACTACGTCCTCCCCATCGCTCCCGAAGGTCTCAAGATCCTTGCCTGCATCCCGCATCCAGAGGTTCTGCCTGGCCAACGAGCGAATCCTCCCCGGATCCGAAAGCTCTGTGATCCGGATCTCGAGCCGCTCTTCCTCGCTCTCGGCGCTGGCCTTCTCTTCCTCGAGCCTAACCGCCTCCCCTTTGAGTTTGGACGCGACGGTGTGTACATAGACGCTTCCCAGCATCAGCACCACCGGCACCACCAGTACCACGAGCACTCGTCCAAGCTGCGCTCCACGTCTCCGCCGAGTCCACACGAGCCTACGGCTTGGTGCTCCTTTCAAAGTACCCCGTCCCTCCGGAGGCCTCCGAACGGGCGGTTCTACGGGCAACCCGTACCGCGGCCTGCTTTGCGACGTGGCCATCAGGGTGGTTTTCCTAATGCATCGTCCGCCTCGAGAAGCTCCGAAGTACGCACAGCCGAGCGTAGGCGTGCCGAAGCGCTTCGCGGATTTTCTTCGATCTCCCGTGCCGAAGGTCTCCTGACGAGACCCTTACGGAAGATGGGCCGTGCCCCGCACACGCAAACCGGAAGCTCTGGTGGACAGACGCAGCGCCCAGCGCGCTCGTAGATAAAGCGCTTCACCAACCGGTCCTCACCCGAGTGGAACGTGATCGCGACGAGGTGTCCGCCAGGCACGAGGAGCCTCTCCACCGCGCGAAGAGCACGCTCGAGTGCCCCCAGCTCGTCGTTGACGTATACGCGCAAGGCTTGGAAAACCCTCTTGGCCGGGTTGCCACCCCTCTCCTTCCAACCAACCGCCGACCGCACAGCCTCCGAGAGCTCCAAGGTTGTCCCGAGTGGCCGCCTCCGGGCGATCTCCTCCGCTACTCGCCGTGCCTCACCCCGGGGAACATCCCCGTATCTGGCGAGCACCTCGGTGATCTTTGCCGCTTCGGCGGCGTTTAGGAAGTCCGCCGCCGACTCCCCGCGGCTCGGATCCATCCGCATGTCGAGCGGGCCCTCCTGAACGTAGCTGAAGCCCCGCCTAGGCTCATCTACTTGGTAACTGGAGAGTCCGAGATCGAAGAGAACCGAGTTCGCGCTAACGCCTTCCTCTACCAGATCTTCAAGGACCTCGTCGTAGGTCCCGGGTCTGAAGGTAAAGCGCCGGTCCTCCTCCTTGAGTCTCGACGCCCTTATCGCTGCTTCGGGATCGCGATCTATGCCGACGACCCTCCCTTCGGGGCCTAGTTCCCGGAGTATCCGCCGGGCGTGTCCCCCGCCGCCAAACGTGGCGTCTACGACCTTTTCCGCGACTCCACCTCCCAGCGAAAGTGCCTTTATTGCCTCTCCCAGCATCACCGGGTAGTGTCCCGCAGACATCAAACCCCGAAGTCCCTCCCGGCGAACTCTTCGACGATGTCGGCGAAAGATTCGTCAGCACCCGTGAGGTAGCGGTTCCACTCACCGGTGTCCCAAATCTCCAACCGGTCGTCTACCCCGGCCACCGTGACGTCGCGGCTCAGGCCCGCGTACTGGGCGAGCTTCGTAGGGATCAAAACCCGCCCCTGCCTATCGAGCGTCGCCTCGAACGCCATCGAGAAGAACATCCTGCTAAGCTGGCGTCCTTTAGCCGATAGATCCGCGTTGGCCTTAATGTTCGCCTTGAACGTCGCCCACTCTTCGGGCGGGAACGCGAACAAACAGCGGTCAACCCCTTTGGTGATCACAATACCCCCCTCGAAATAGGGCCTAAGTCGGGAGGGGAGAGTTAGCCGCCCTTTCTCGTCCAGGGTGTGCTCGTACTCTCCCAGAAGGGCCAGGGTCTTGTCCTCCCACTACATCCCACTTTGACCCACGACAGGAGAAATTCTTGCATATGAGCGGAAAATGCGCAAACCAGGCTCCAAGACGGGTCTTTATCAAGACAGGAACGGCCATTCTTATCTCTTATCCCTCCCCCCTAGGGACTAGTAGCCCATAGTAAAAAGGTATAAGCAACAGGGGAGTCGCTTTTTCGGCTTATGGTAGAGTGTATCCAATCTAACACGCGACGTAGAATATGTAGGGCTGTCGGTAGCGAGAAGTCCACATGTTGCGCTTCCGCAAAATAGGCAGAGGATCTTGGTGGGTGATAAGGAACACTAGGCACGCTGCTCCGCTTCGGTGCAGTAAGTGGAGGTAGTGGGCCCACCAGGACTCGAACCTGGGACCGTCCGATTATGAGTCGGATGCTCTAACCAACTGAGCTATGGGCCCTGGCAGACGGGTTGCAGACGCGACCGCGTCGAGCTCCCCTGGTTGGACTCGAACCAACAACCCTTCGGTTAACAGCCGAATGCTCTGCCTATTGAGCTACAGGGGAAGGTCTACTCAGGAAGTATACGGTTTCGAGCCTTTGGCTTCAAGATTCGAGCGTGAGATTACTCGCTTCGACCGCGGCCGCGTTGAGGCGTTTGATCTCCGCGTGCAGTCGATACTTCTCGTCGAAGTCGTCGGTCAAGAGCTTCGTCCTCTCGCGGCTTAAGGCTGCGAGTCTGAACCAGGCGGCGCGCAGGGAAGCTGCCGAGGGGTAGAGCCTGTCCTCCGAAGCTCGAAGGGCGGAGATCTCGTCCAGCAAAGGGCGGGCGCGCTCATCGTGGAGGATAACCTCGGGATCTTCACCCGCGTGCTCGACCAGCAAAGCGAAGATACGCGCGTGCGCCTCCTCCCCAAAGTCTTCTTTCTCGAGCATGACAGGCTCGTTTAGGGCAGGCGACTCCACCCCCTCACTCAAGGGACGAACAGCCAGATCTGGGCGGGCGAGCATGATAGCGAGGAGTTCCCGGCTCGCCTTATACAGGCGCATCTCCCCAGCTTCTACTTCAGCAAATCGAAGGGCTAACTCGCTCTTACGGTTGGTGGAGCGGAGTATTCCGTCTGGTGGGTTAACCTTTGAACGAAACTCCTCAAGGAGCATTTCGGGGGTTACCCCCAAAGACTCAGCCGCTAAACGGATGCCGTCCCGGTAGAGAACAGGATCCTCGATCCGTCCCACGAGATTCTTTATCTCTTGGAGAACCCGGGCGCGACTCGCAGCGTCGGCTCCTTGGATGCGGCTAGTGATTTGTCGAACGACGTACTCCAGGACCGACGTAGCGTCAGAGAGGAGCTCTAGGAACTCCTTGGCGGAGTGATCCAGAAGCCAATCGGCCGGGTCCTCCGGAAGGCGCAAGACCCGGAGATCCAACTTCAACTCGGCCGCGGTGACTGCCGCCTTCTCGACGGCTTTTTCGCCAGCCTCATCGGGGTCGAATAGCAGGTATATGGTGTCCGCGTGACCGCTCAGGTTCTTGAAGTGCTGCTCGGTAATCGCCGTGCCCAAAGTCGCGACGGCGTTCCTTACCCCCGACTGGTAGAGCATAAGGACATCTGTGTAGCCCTCTACGACGAGGGCCGTCTTATCTTTGCGTATCGCTTCTGTAACCTGAGGGAAGCCATAGAGGAGGGAGCGCTTATTGAAGATCTCGGTCTCGGGAGAGTTGAGATACTTCGGTTTCGCCTCACCTAAAGAGCGAGCTCCAAAGCCGGCGATCCTGCCACGCCTATCGGAGATGGGGAACGTCACACGGTCGACGAAGCGCTCCCCACCGCGAGGCGAAATTAAACCCGCCGCCTCCAGTGCCTCGCGGCCAAGCCTGACCTTGCCGGCCACCTGCATAAAACCCGCCCTCCCACCACACGGTGCATATCCGACCCGAAATTCTACTATAGTAGATAATTCCAAGCCACGGTCTTTTACGTAGCGGCGTGCTTCTTCCGCGGCGGGGGATTTGAGGAGGTACTTGTGGTAATAGGCGGTAGCAGCGGCCAGGGCCTTGTACGCCGAGCGTCGCCGGGCGTTGCGCTGCTCGGCTGTCCTTCGCTCCTCGGGAGAGGAGCCCTCGAATTTCAGCTCGACGCTGAAGCGTTCAGCCAGGTGCGAAACCGCTTCGACAAAGGAGAAGGACTTGAGCTCCATTACGAGCTTTATGGCATCGCCCCCTACTCCGCAACCGAAACAGTGGTAGAAGTTCTTATGGGGAGAGACGCTAAAGGAGGGGGTTGTCTCGGAGTGGTAAGGACAGAGGCCGACGAGGTTCGTCCCCTGGCGCCGGAGCGCGGTGAATTCGGAGGCGACCTCGGCGATGTCTGCCTTCTCCCGAACCTCTTCTATACTCTGCGACGAAATTCTCAAGCTTTGGCGCACCTCTTTTTCGGTCCTGAGCGTTATCCAGCTGCGCGAATATTACCGATGGTTACCCGCGCCGAACAGGGCCGATGTTAGCAGGCGAGCCTCTTACGCTGTTTCCGTACCTTTCTTGAGGGCTTGCCTGAGTGAAGGTCCCGTCCGCTGAAACTCTCTCTCGCCGTCGTCAGCGTCTCTTCAAGAGATTGAGTGCCGGATGGTTTATAGCCGTCGACTGTTAGTTTTTCCTGAGCACTAAATGTCAACAGCTATTTAAAGATGGTATCGCTCCGGGGTAGGAAGATGCGTTCGTAGGTCGCCAGGGCGTAGCGGTCGGTCATTCCCGCCACGAAATCTACGGTTTCGACCACGGAGTCGGAATCGCTCTGTGTCCGCTCTTCGGGCCTCTCTAGATAGTAGTCGAAGAGCGCCGCGACCACATTCCCGGCTTTGTGGTTCTCTCGAGAGCGCGGGTTGTGGTAGACGTTCTTGAAGAGCCACGTCCGCAGCTCCATGAGAGCATTGTACACCCTTCCCGAGAGCGCTATCTCTCCCCTTTCCCTCGATGTTAGGATCATATCCCGCACCATGGTGTCTATACGCACGCTCATCCGAGCACCGAGCACATTGAGGGGTTCTTTCGGTAGATCGTCCCAAGAGATCACACCTGCTCGCAACGCATCGTCCACATCGTGGTTTACATAGGCTATCCGATCAGCGACCCGCACGATCTCGCCCTCCCTCGTAGAGGGGTAACCTTGACCCGTATGGTTAAGTATCCCATCTCTAACCTCGTGAGTAAGGTTTAATCCTTCGCCACCTTTCTCTAAGACGTCTACGACCCGCAAGGAGTGCTCGTTATGGCGGAAGCTATGGCTACGGGGAGCGAGTACGCGAGCGAGGGCTTCTTCGCCAGTGTGACCGAATGGGGTGTGGCCAAGGTCGTGGCCGAGGGCGATAGCTTCGGTGAGGTCCTCGTTGAGGCCCAAGGATCGGGCGATGGTGCGCGAAACCTGCATCATCTCGAGGGTGTGGGTCAGGCGGGTACGGAAGTGGTCCCCATCAGGGGAAATGAAGACCTGCGTTTTGTGCATCAAGCGGCGGAAGGCCTTGGCGTGGATGATACGGTCCCGGTCCCGCTGGAACTCGTTGCGCACGCCGTCCGGGGACTCCGGCACCGGCCGTCCGATGCTCGCCTCGCAAGCCCACGTCGCCGGAGAGAGATTCACCTCGAAGCCCTCCTCCCCTGCTACCTCACGCCATTGGGGGCGGTGAGAACGGTGCTGCCAGGGGCGTGGGCAAGGACGTGGGAGGAGACGACCCGGCGAACGCTCTCCTCGAGCCTCTCCTCCATGGCAGCCTCCTTTATCGGACGCACGACAAGGTTTTGCAGCGCGGCGAGAGTCTCGGACGGCAGGGGGAAGGAATCGCTTGCCGCCGAGCGGCAGTCGGCGCAGAGGATGCCGCCTAAAGACGGAGCAAAGTATGGAGAGCTTTCGTCGGCGGCTTCCACGAAGCTTCCATCGCAGCTCGCGCAGGCGTCGAGCCGGGGGGTGTAGCCGGCAAGGATCGAGAGCTTCAACCCGAAGGCCGCCTCGACGCTCCTCGTGTCCTCTTCGCGGCCTTTAAGGGCATCGAGAGCGTGGTAAAGGAGGTTGAAAACCCGGCGGTCGGCCTCGTCGCCTCCCGATAGGGCCCAGACTATTCCGACTATGCTGCTTGCGGCTTCGAGGCGGGCAAGGTTCTCGCGAACGCTGCAGAAAGAGCGTAACACCTCGACCTGGGTTATGGTGTCGAGGGTCTTGCCCTCGTAGGCCAGGAACTCTACGCAAGAGAGCGGTTCTAGGCGGCCGCCGAAGCGCGACTTGGTGCGCCGGATGCCCTTGGCGATCGCCGAGACCAGCC
>JALZFK010000120.1 GCA_030861585.1 Actinomycetota bacterium
GCTCTAGCCGCACCGGACGCAGCCCTTCGAGGGACGCTGCTACTTTTTCCAGGATGCTCACCCGATGCAGCCTTTGCGCGCCGTGTTCATACCGATCACGGTGAGAGTCTACCCCGGCCCGTGCGGGTTAGTGGTAAGCTCTTCGACAATGACCACGAGCCAGAGGGGTTATTTTGAAAGACGAGCGTTTGAAGAAGCTGGCGCGGGTGCTGGTCGATTAGTCCATAGGGGCAGGCGAGGGGGAGCAGGTGGTTGTCTCTGGCGGGGCGGCGGCCGAACACCTGATCAAGGAGGTCTACGCGAGGCTCTTGGATGTCGGGGCGATCCCGATCCCCCAGGTCTCCTTGCCGGGCATCCAGGAACTCTTTTTTGGGCACGCACGGGAGTTTCACTACGAGAAAACGCCCCCCGTCGTGCGCGCTCTCTACGAAGGCGCCGACGCTTTTATTTCGATCATGGCCCCGCAGAATACTCGGGCCCTCGCGGCTGTGGACCCGCAGAAGCAGCAAGCCCTTAGCAAGCGAGATAAGGCCCTCCAAGAGGTGGTTTTGGGTAAGGATCGCTGGGCTTTGACGCTCTTCCCGACGGAGGCTCTGGCTCAGGAGTCGGAGATGAGCCTGGCCGATTACGAGGAGTTCGTGTTCGCGGCCATGGCCCTCCACGAGGACGACCCGGTGCGCTACTGGCGCGAGAAGGCCGGGGAGCAGCAGAGACTCATCGAGCGTCTTGAGCAGGCCGACGAGATCCGACTCACCGGCCCCGGGACGGACCTTACCCTCTCCGTGAAGGGCCGGAAGTTCCTAAACGGCGACGGCACACACAACATGCCTTGCGGTGAGGTCTTCACGGGGCCTATCGAGGACTCGGCGAACGGCGAGGTGTTCTTCGGCATCCCCGTGGCGGTCGCCGGACGGGAGGTTTCGGGTGTGAAACTGCGGTTCAAGGAGGGCAGGGTGGTCGAGTCGAGTGCGGAGAAGGGGGAGGAGTATCTGAACGCGATGCTCGACACTGACGAAGGAGCGCGTGCTTTAGGAGAGCTCGGGATCGGGACGAACTATGGCATCCCACGCCCGACGAAGAACATCCTCTTCGACGAGAAGCTCGGCGGCACGGTGCATCTTGCGGTGGGCCGATCCTACGAGCAGACCGGCGGTAAGAACGAGTCCAGCGTACACTGGGACTTGATCTGCGACCTCCGTGAAGGTGGTGAGCTCGAGGCCGACGGCGAGCTTCTGCAAAAAGACGGCAAGTTCTTCGGCTACGATTTCGGGTAGCGTGCGATGACGGGCGAGACGATGCTACGGGTGGGAAACGTTAGGAGCGAGGAGGATCTCGAGGTCGTGCGCGATGCCTTGGACGTACTCGGGGCCGAATACGAGCACGTTAACTCGGAGCCCGAGGATACCTATCCTCAAACGGCCTACTTCTACATCTCGAGCGACCTCTCCAAGGACGCTGATAACCTCCTGGCCCGCCTCTCCGAGGAGCACGGCTTCGACGCCGAGCTGCTCTGAAGAGTAGCGGGCCGTTGATGGGCGCTGGGTTTATACTCACCCGACCAGCTGAAGGACCTTCCGAACGGCAGGAGATACGGACGGTGAACCCACACGGCAAGATACTCGAGCTCGTGCCCTACGATTTCAGAACCCCTAGCCCCGCGCGGGCTCGCGAGACCTTCTGGAACGCCGAGGACGAGCGCTTTCTGGTGCCGACGTTCTTTGGGGTAGGCTGGACATTGAACCTCAGGAGCGCCCCGCGCCACCCCTTGCAGGCATTCCTGACTATAGCCTTCGTTGTCTGGCGTCTGCGCTCCAGGCGCAGCTCTGGGCGGGAGCGATAGAGAAGTGCGCTACGACGCCGTTTTCCTCGATGTTGACGAAACGCTTCTCTGGGTAGACATGGACGTCGAGGGCTTTGTAGAGGATTTGGCGCCTTACGCGAAGGACGGCTCCTTGACCGTCGAGGAGGCCCGCAAACCGGTCTGGGAGAGCTTGAAGGAGCACATAAACGAGAACATAAACTACCGGACCGAGGAGGAGCTGGCGGAGTTTCGGCGCGAGAACGCCCGCAAGACCGCCCGCGCTCTGGGCCTCGATGCGCCAACGGAGGTATTGGTCGCTGCGTGGGAGCGTAGGATCCTTTTCAAGCCCTACCCGGAGTCCGAGGAGGTTATGGGCGAGCTCGTAGAAATGGGCCTCCCGCTCTACGCGGTCTCCAACTGGGACGTGCAACTCGAATACGTGCTCGACCATCTAGGTTGGACGCGCTACTTCAACGGCATCGTCGCTTCAGCGAAGGTCGGCTCCGAGAAGCCCGAGAAGGTTATCTTCGAGGAGGCGCTGCGGGTGGCCGGTGTGCCGCGCGAGCGGGTGGTACACGTCGGCAACGACCCCGTCTCGGATATCCAAGGCGCTACGTCCCGCGGTATCGACGCCGTGCTGGTGGACCGCAGAGGTGGGCTGGAGGCCCCTGAGGCAGTGGCTACCCTTTCGGACCTGCGAGGGCTGCCGGTATTCGTGAGGGGTTAGGGTATGAGGGACGAGACCCGGCCTGCGAACGCGAAGCGAGAGGTGGACCAAACCCGCATCGTGCGGGCGGTGCGCGAGATCCTCATCGCTATAGGCGAAGACCCCGAGCGGGAGGGCCTTATCGAGACACCCAACCGCGTGGCCGAGGCCTACGCTCACCTTTTCTCTGGCCTCTTGGAAGATCCCGCCCGCTATCTTGAAAGCGGTTTCATCGAGGGAGCGCGCGATCTGATCCTCGTGCGCGATCTACCGATGGCAAGCCTCTGTGAACATCATCTCTTGCCGTGGATCGGCAAGGCCCACGTAGGGTACGTGCCCAATGGCCGGGTCGCAGGGTTCTCGGAGCTGGCGCGCGTGGTGGAGGGTTACGCCCGGCGGCCCCAGCTCCAGGAGCGCTTGACCGCCCAGGTAGCAGACGCCGTCTACGAGAAGCTGGACGCTTTAGGCGCGATCGTGGTTGTCGAGGCTACCCACTCGTGCATGACTATGAGGGGAGCGGAAGTGCCCGGCAGCGTTGCGGTGACCTCGGCGGCGCGCGGGGTTTTCGAAGAAGACGCCGGACGTCGGACGGACGTACTGGCTTTGATCTCGCGCGG
>JALZFK010000134.1 GCA_030861585.1 Actinomycetota bacterium
CCCAGAGCGGCGGCCTCCATCACCCCCGATAGCCCGCCGCAGACCACGGTTCCGCCCCTCTTGGCGACGAGCCGCCCCACCTCCCGCGCTTTCTCGTAGAGCTCTCCGGTGGCGACGCCCGACCCGACCACCGCTACATAGGGGCCGCCGCTCACAAGGTCGGGTAGCTGCTTACCTGGCCGAGCAGATAACGGAGCACCGCGATGGCGCCGCTCTTGTTCAGCGGTTCGTTCCAGTTGCCGCACTTGGGGGACTGGACGCATGCGGGACAGCCCTTCTTGCAGGTGCAACGGACGAGGAGGGAAAGGGTGTCGCGGGCGAGTTCCTCGAACGTATCGTAACCGCGCTCGGAGATACCCACGCCTCCGGGGTAGCCGTCGTAGACAAAGATAGTCGGTAGTCTAGTCTGGCGGTGAATAGCTACGGAGAGTCCCCCGATGTCTCCCCTATCGCACATCGCGAAGAGCGGCAAAAGGCCTATCACCGCGTGCTCCGATGCGTGCAGGGCACCCAAGAACTCGATGAAGCTAGGTCGGACGTCCCCCTCCGGCGGAGGCCTCGGTGGCAAGGTGACCCAAAGCCCACGTGTCTCGAAGGTGGTAGGCGGCAGGTCCAGAGGAAAGACGCCTATCTCGCGGGAGTCGGAGACCTGTATCTTTTTGTAGAACGTGACCACGTCCGTTGTCCTCACCCGGCCCCAATGAAGCTTCGCCCCGTTCTTTAAGTTGCGGCTCTCGGACTCCTCCAGGATCTCCACGTCCGTCTCGACTTTGACCCTGGTGTAGTAGCGGTTCGGGATCCTGCGGACGAGCGCCGTGCGCGCCGCAAGGTTCAGGTCCTCGACCTCGTAGGCCCGCCCCCGATGCAGGTAAGTCGCCCCAGGGTGCAGCTCTCTCGGCGCCCGCCGGGCCTCGACCGACCCGATCACCTCCCCCTCCTTATCCGCCACCAGAACGGAAGCCGAATCGGCCGAGCGCAGAGAGATGTCCCACGCCGGGTTGTCCCCCCGCGCGTAGTGCATCCGTCCCCCACTCTCCATCAGTGCCCCTGACTCTACGAGCTGCTCGGCTACTCTTGTGTAGGCGAACCCGAAGTACCGCTCGTCCTCCTTTTCGAGCGGGGCCTCGTACGCTGCCGCGAGCAAGTGCGGACCCAGGATGTACGGGTTTTCCAGGGTGAGCCGCGCCGCTTCGACCCTGCGCCCGAGTACCTTCTCCGGGTTCTCGTAGATGTATTGGTCCAAGGAGTCTCGCCCAGCGATATAAACGTCGAGTGATGGATCCTTGCCACGTCCGGCGCGGCCCCACTGCTGCCAGATGGACGCTACGCTCCCCGGGTACCCGCAACACACCACCGCGTCTAGGGAGCCCACGTCTACCCCAAGCTCCAGGGCGTTAGTCGAGACGACGCCTAGAAGCTCGCCCCGGAACAGCCGTCCCTCTATCTCCCGCCGCTCCCGGATGGTGTAGCCAGCGCGGTACGGCGAGATGCAGCGCGCGAGGTCCGGCCCCAGGCGGTCGGCCGCGTAGCGGTAGATCAGCTCTGCCGACTTGCGGCTCTTGGCGAAGGCGATGGTACGTACGCCCTGGCCGACGAGCCTAGAGAAGACGAAGGCCCCCTCAGTGAGCATGCTCCGCCTGTCGCCCTTCTCCTCATCCTTCAAAGGCGGGTTCCTGAAGACTACCCGCCGCTCCCCCGAGGACGCCCCGTCTCGATCTACGAGCGCGAACGGCAGCCCCGTCAAGACCTCCGCGAGCTCTAAGGGGTTGGCGATGGTCGCGCTCGTCAAGACGAACGTGGGGTCGGCCCCGTGCAGCCCTGCTACCCTCCGAAGGCGCCTAAGAACCGCCGCAACGTGCGAACCAAAGACGCCGCGTAGGAGGTGCGCCTCGTCCACGGCCACTATCTTGAGGTTCCGGAAGAAGTCCGCCCATAAGGAATCGTGGCTCGGCAAGAGGCCCACGTTCAGCATATCGGGGTTAGTGAGGATCACGTTCGATCGGCGCCTGAGCTCCGAGCGCAAGGCTTTCGGCGTGTCCCGGTCGTAGGTCGCCGGATACACGCCCTTGAGCTTCAGCTTCCCTATCTTCTGTAGTTGGTCCTGCGCGAGCGCTTTGGTCGGGTAGAGAAAGAGTGCCCGGTTCTGGGAGCTTTCAAGCGCATTCTCGAAAGCGGGGATCTTGTAGCAGAGCGACTTGCCGCTGGCGGTCGCCGTCGCGACGATCACGTTCTCCCCGGCCCGTACTCTTTCGTAAGCTTCCAGCTGGTGCGAATAGAGCCGCGTGGCGCCCATCGCCCGGAGCGCCGGCATGAGCTCCCGGGGTAGCTCCGGCGGCTCGACGAGCGTAGCTGAGCGCGAAGCCAAAGTCCCAACCGTGACCCCCAAAGATTCGACCGAGCGGCGGCTCAAGCCCGAAAGGCCGCTCGTGGTGCCCTGACGGTGTTCTTTGAGGTACCTAGATCTCACGCCGTCCGGCGAAGGCCCTACCCAGGGTGACCTCGTCGGCGTATTCCAGATCCCCGCCGACCGGAAGGCCGCTCGCCAAAGCCGACACCCGGACGGGCATACCTTTGAGTTCCTGGGCTATAAAGAGCGCCGTCGCCTCGCCGGTCGTGGTCGGGTTGGTGGCGACCACGATTTCTTTGGTTCCCTCTTTGTTAACCCGCTCGACGAGCTCCGCTATCCTCAGGTCCTCCGGCTCGATGCCGTCAAGGGGTGAGAGCGCCCCGCCCAAGACGTGGTACAGGCCCCGGTACTCGCCCGTCCGTTCGATGGGTCCGATGTCATATGGATCCTCAACCGCACAGATGACGAATTGATCCCGCCGGGCATCCGTGCAGATGTCGCACTCCTCGGCCTCGGTCAAGTTGAAGCAGCGCCTGCACGGCCTTATGCGCTCCTTCACCTCGCGCAGGGCGTCGGCCAAAGCGCGCGCGTCGTCGGGACGGCCCCGGACGACGTGGAAGGCGATTCTCTGGGCGCTCTTCGGCCCGATGGAGGGAAGCTTCGAGAGTTCGGTTATGAGGCGCTCGACCGGCCTCGCGTAGGTCGCCAAAGGGTAGGTCCTACTTACAGCCCCGGGAGGTTCAGCCCCAGGTCTCCGAGGCCGCCAGTGATCCCACCGAGACGCTTGTTGGCCAGCTCCTGTGCACTATGGAGAGACTCGTTGACCGCCGCGAGCACCATGTCCTGGAGCATCTCGACGTCGTCCGGGTCCAAGACCTCCGGATCGATCTCGATGGAGACCAGCTCCAAACCACCGGTCATCGTTGCCTTAACAGCTCCGCCGCCGGCGCTCGCGGTGACGGTCTCGCGGGCCAGCTCCTCTTGAGCTTGCTGCATCTCCTGCTGCATCTTCTGGACCTGCTGCATCATCTTGTTGACGTTCTGTCGCTTTGGCAAACCGAATTCTCCTCTCCGAACGCGCCCCGGACCCTCAGGCTCTTATCCGGCAGCGCTTCGACACAAAGGCCAAGCATAGAGTATACCGTGCGGCGCTCCTCAGGGTCCAAGTTAGCCAACGCCTCGGGGGCGAGCGTAGTATAGGATTCGAGGAGCCGGTCCTTGTCTCGCTCCAGGGCCTCCAGGCTTTCGCGCCAACTCGATAGGGCCGCAAGCTCGCGTCGAGCAGTCTCGCGCGTCTCTTCGAGAGCGTCGAGCTTAGATCTGAGCTCCTCCAATGTCATGGTGTCGGCAGCGAACATCTCCTGGTGCCTGTCCCGCTTGCGCTCGACCTCCGAGCGCGTCGCAGCCCACGCCTTAGCCTCCAGTTCCGGGTCGCCGTGGGTCTTCCGCTCCCGCTCGATCAGGGCCTCAAGGTCACGTCTGAGACTCTCGGGTTCGGTGAGGAGCGTGGAGACCGCCCGCCACACAGCAGTCTCGGCCTTCTGGGCGTTGATGGACTTGGAGAAAGAGCAGGCTTCTATCCCTCAATGATGGCACTCCACCTACCCCGCGTCTGTACACACTTTGGGCTATTCTCTGGATTTTCTGTAGGACCTCTCATTTTTGAGCTTGCGAGAAGCCCTTATTCTGGGCAACTGAGTTTCCGAGAATCACCCTTCTCGGCAGCTTGTGAATAAAGGCCACGTCTTCCAAAGGCGTAGCTCTACGATTGCTAGGTTATTTGAGTATGTCGTACATAACTTCATCCCTTAATATCTTTGGGACAAGCCACCATGTTCACACAGTGAGGTAGCGTATGACTAAGATTGCAGTAGATAACAACATCGTGACCCTTATTAATGTCTTCACCGTACGGCCCGAGCAACAACAACGTCTGGTGGATTTGCTAGTAGAGGCTACTGAAGCTGTAATGAAGTATCAGCCGGGTTATGTGTCTGCGAACATCCATAAGAGCCTGGATGGTACGCGGGTCACCAACTACGCTCAATGGAAAAGTCGCGAGGCGTTTGAGGCGATGCTTACGGATTCAGAGGCCAATGTGCATATGCGAGAAGCAGCAAGGATAGCCGAGAAGTTCGAGCCACACTTTTACGAAGTTTCATTCGTTGACGAGGCCTAGCAGCCTTACTACCAGAAGTTTGGTTTCCGAGAAGACCCCTTCTCGGCAATCCACTGAATAGAAGTAGTGGGACAGTCCTTAGCAGGGGATAGGCGCTATAGCTCTCTAGAGAAAGAGGCAGCACCGACCTTCCTGGGCTGGCATCATAGGGCGTGTAAGCCACCAGCTGTTTGGGGAAGCGGGGAAAGGAGGAAGCTGTATGCCAACTTACATCGGCCTGCTGAACTTAACCGACCAAGGAATCAGGACGATCAGAGATATCCTAGACCGAACCGAGAAGGCCGCCGAACGCGCCCAGAAGCACGGCGCTAGATTTGAGCAGGTGTACTACACTATGGGGCCCTACGATCTCGTAGTCATACTCGAAGCGCCCGATGACGAGACTGCCAGCGCCTTTGTCCTAGAGTCCGTCTCTAGGGGAAACCTCAGATCTATCACGCTTAGGGCATACAACCGCGAAGAGATGAGCGGCATCCTCGAAAGACTCGGCGGTTCATATGAATAGGGGCAGCCTCCGCGCCTGTTAGAGGGAAACCTCGTGCGTATAAAGAGCCTTACGACGTCAAGGCGGTGACTATCAAGAACGCCCCTGTGACCACCATCGCAGCAGCTACGATGTAAATCATGGTGTAGCCGGTGTTCATAGTCCTAACCCTCTTCCCACTGTAGAGACCCCCGGCCCGTGCCATACCGAGGGTAATGGCGGTCTGACACTCTAACGAGGGGGCTAATCCCCCGCGTACGGTCCGCACAAGTAATTATAGCAACAAATACTCTTGGACCGGGGTTTAGCGGTTCTTATGCACGATGCTCGATATGGGTTTCCGAGAAGGCTTCTTCTCGGCATCTCGGTGAATAGCAGCCTCAGCACTCTCCTACGCTCGGTCTAAGCTCAAACACGCCTATCCATCAGACCGTAACCCTCAGATGCTATAGACGTCCCGATTCTTCGTCCATCACGCTCCTGGCTCGGGCGTACAACTCCTCCGCCTGCTCGAGAGTATCTCCAATGGCGGTGAGCCCTACCCGCCCCGCGACAGCGAGCGCGCTGATCATGTGAAAGACTATGCCGGTTTGGGAACCGCTGTGCCATAGCAGGCCTCGACGTGGCAGCAGGTCGAGCAAGTCATCCGGAGTAAGCGTGGCATACTCCGGCGCCTCTAGGTGGTCGGTGGCGATGTAGTATTTGGCTTGACCGGTTGCTGACCTGAACTCGTTAGTATAAGGATCATACTCCCCATCCGTGAGGGCCATAAGTGTCAGGAACGGTTGGGTGGTGCCCCCGTTGCGAAGGTTGATCTCGATGGCGTATGCCTGCCACTCTCCTGATGGGTCCTGAGTTACGATGAAGTCGATCCCGAAGCGCCCCACGACCCCCTCGCGGGCCAGGCGGGCACCGATCTTGTGCGCCTCTGAAACGATAAGACGCCCGTACGCCTGGTCCACCGGGAAGCGACAGCCGAGGAAGCTCTGTCCGTGCGGACCGCCCAGGAGCTGGTCGTGGGTGGAGACCACCTCGTACTCGCCGTCCGGCCCGCAGCGCATCTGCACGCTGGGACTGCGGATGCTGTCGGCCATGATCCTTTCTTCGACGATGCCGCCCTCTCCGCCTAAGGCTCCGAAGAAGGCATCCGCGTCGGCGTCTGTATCCTCCAGCCGTATCTGGCGCACCCGCTCGGCGAGTGTAGCTCGGTCCTTGACACCGTCGATGCACACCACGCCGTTGCCCAGCCCGCTGAGCCCCTTGTTCAGCTTGACGACCACCTCTCGAACGGCGGGTCGCTCGCTACGTATCTGCTCTATGCCAGCGATAAGTGCCTCCGGGCCCGTTATCCCCTCGACCCCGAATGGATGGGGCACCCCCTCCTCTGCGAACAGCCGCCGACATCCGCTCTTGGTCCCGAAGTGTGCAAGAGAGGGGTTTGGGCCGTACACCGCCACATCTAGCCGCCTGCCGAGCTCACCCTCCAGGGGCGAAGCGTTGAACGGGTAGATGAAGGCTCGCCTCGGCTCCGGGATCAGGCGGGCGATGCGTTCGATTACCCGTGGACGGGAGAGTATCTTCTCGGTCAGGGGCCGGGGCGAGCTGTCGTGAAGCGACACGAGGAACAGACGCTGACGCACGTCCGGGGTATTGAGTTCGGGGACCAGTTGAAAGTAGTAGTCGACAACTCGCGGCAGTATCGGCAGGGAGGTGACGTAAATGAAGATGCTACCTGGCTGGCGCAGCAAGCCCAGGACGAGGAACAGGAAGCGCTCCTCGTAAGCAGGAAGCACCGGGGCCAGGTAGTGGGGAATTTCGAAGTCGAAGCTGGTCGAGGCGACGACCACGACCGTCCGGTTGACCCACGCTAACGTGCGCACCCTTATCGTCGGCCACACTTCTCGAAGCCTCTCCTGCAAGTTGCGGAAGGCAGCGTCGTCGGTCGCACTCCACTCACGGGCGGAAGACGGGATGGGTTCTCGCGGTCCCGACAGTCCCATATCGGTGAGTATGTTACTCAAAGCTGTGCTGTCGGGCACAAGAGGTCCCAGAGGTAGCCTACTATTGTTCACGCCCGGCAGAACTTCCACCCCGCCTACCGCGCACAATTTTGCCTCCTGAGTTTCCGAGAACCCCTCTAATCGGAAGCTCAATTTCCGAGAAGACGCCTTCTGAGGCTGTCTGAAAAGTCCCGATAGTCTTCAAACTGAGCGTCGCGAGTTGTCGAGACAGCCAGCCAGGTATCTAACGGTTTCTGGCGAGGGATATGCGGGGACTATCCACCAAAAGAAGTAAGCGCTTTGGAAGCAGTCCAGAATGGCCAACCAAGCCGAAACCGCAAAAAATGGCCGTGAGCTTTGGAGGCTGGCTAGGCTTTTCCTGAAGCTCGGCACCATAGCTTTCGGGGGGCCGGCGGCGCATATCGCGATGATGCGTACCGAGGTGGTGGAGCGACGCAGATGGATGGAGGAGCAAGAGTTCTTGGACTTGGTTGGGGCTTCAAACCTTATTCCTGGCCCCAACTCCACCGAGCTTGCGATCCACCTGGGAAGGGTGCGAGCCGGGTGGCGAGGCCTCCTGGTAGCTGGAGCATGCTTCATCTTACCGGCGACGTTGATCGTGCTGGCCTTCGCCTGGGCCTACGCCCGCTACGGCAGCACCCCTCAGGCTGAGGGACTGCTCTACGGGATAACGCCGGTCGTAGTGGCCATAATCGTCCAGGCGCTGTGGGGATTACTTCGGTCTGCGGTAAAGGGGCCGTTTCTGGCGGTCGTGGGGGCCTTGGCTTTGGTCCTCTACTTCCTGGGAGTGAAGGAGATACCACTCCTCTTCGGGGGAGCACTCTTGGTGCTCCTAGTCAGGATTGTCCAGCGGAGACGGAGCAGTGAAGCGGCCGCGTTCGCGCCGTTCGCGCTACCACTAGGGCTCCTGTCACTCCCTTCAGCGGCCACGGGGCTGGTGGGACTGTTCCTTTCTTTCCTGAAGATCGGGACCGTACTTTTCGGCAGCGGCTACGTGCTTTTGGCTTTCTTCCGTTCGGAGTTTGTGGTTCCGGGCCTCTTGAGCGACCAAGAACTCTTGGACGCTGTGGCCGTCGGCCAGGTCACGCCGGGTCCTGTCTTCACCACCGCTACCTTCGTTGGGTACTTGCTGGCGGGGGTTCCGGGGGCGCTCTTGGCCACGGTGAGCATCTTCTTGCCGGCCTTCGTCTTCGTGGCCATAACCGGGCCCCTCATTCCCCACTTAAGAGAATCCCCGATCCTGGCGGGGTTGCTTGACGGGGCGAACGTGGTCTCTCTGGCGCTCATGTCAGGGGTTACCTGGCAGCTAGGCCGAGCCTCCGTTTTTGAGCCGATCCCGGCTTTAATCGCCCTTGTCTCGCTCGTTCTGCTCTTCGGGACCAAGATCAACCCGGTCTGGTTGGTGATCGGCGGAGGCGTCATAGGGCTCATCTCCTGGATCTTCTTAACCTGATGGGTGGCTATCCTTGTGCGTCCGAGTTCGCGAGAAGACCCTCTTCGAGGCTGTCCAGAAACCTCAAGCACGAGCCAGACGCTTCACCATAAGGTGCATCATCGCCACGTAGATGAATGCCTCGCTCGTCTCGCACAACCGTTCGTAGTCCTTGCTCATTCGGCGGTTGCGCCCTAACCACGCGAAGGTACGCTCCACCACCCACCGCCTCGGCAAGACCTCGAAACCCTTCGGCGGTAGTAGCTTCTCCCAATCGATCAGCACCTCCTCTTTAGCCCACTCTCTGGCCCATGCTTTTAGTACCTCCTGTGGGGCAATCTTCGGCGAGCGCTGCACGATCTCCACCGTCCAGCCCAAAGCCTTCTCTATCCACTCCTTGCATCTCCCCTTGTAGCCGCCGTCCAACCACAGGTGCTTGAGGCGTGGGAACCGGTTCTCGGTACATCCGAGCAGCAGTTTGATCCCGTCTCGATCTGCAGCGTTCGCGCCGTGGACCTTCGCTTCTAACACCAGTCCCTCGGTATCCACCAAGATGTGACGCTTGCGGCCTTTGACCTTCTTGGCCCCATCGTAGCCCCGTTCCTCCCCACCCACCTCGGTGGTCTTGACCGACTGGCTATCGACAATTCCGGCGCTGGGTAGCATGTCACGCCCGAGGCGAACCCGCAGGCTTTCGCGCAGCGCTCGATGCAGCCGCTGCCACGTACCGTCCAGTCGCCAAGCCCTGAAGTAGTGATAGACGGTCCGCCACGGCAGGAAGTCGTGGGGTAAGAGCCGCCAGGCACAGCCGCTACGGACGATATAGAAGATAGCGTTAAGGATCTCGCGTGGGGAGTGTAGCCGGGGCCTACCGTGGGGCTGTGGAGAGGGAAGATGGGCTTCTAAGTAAGCCCATTGGGCATCGGAGAGGTCAGTAAAGTATACTCTTCTCATGCTCGGTACTTTACCGAGCCAATGTCTCAAAACCTTTTTTCAAACACCCTCTACCGGAAACTACGTTTCCGAGAACGCCATACACCGGAAGCTCAGTTTCCGGGAATACCCCTTCTAGTAAAGAGAGTGAATAAGCCGTTCTCAGAGGCGCCGGGCGCCCCTGGATGGCATCATGACCAATAAGGACTATAGGGAGAAGGAGGCTTAACACCCATGCGCTC
>JALZFK010000144.1 GCA_030861585.1 Actinomycetota bacterium
CTGTCCCCGTAGTGGCCGAAGATTATGCCCCCCACGGGGCGGGCGAGGAAGCCGACGCCGTAGATGCCGAAGGAGGCTAGCGTTCCTACGAGCGGATCAGAGTACGGGAAGAAGAGTTGTCCGAAGACCAGGGCGGCCGCCGACCCGTATAAGAAGAAGTCGTACCACTCTATGGTGGTGCCTATAAAGCTGGCCGCGATTACCTGCCGGATCGATTGCGTATCGCCTTCTCGTTGTCCGCCAACGCTTTCCACGATTGCTCCTTTCCCCGAGTCTGCGACCTAGGTGATTTTTGTACCCGAAACCGTCTCTTTCTACTCCTTCGGTTCGCTGAGCTCTTCGCGCACCTCGTGCTTGAGCACCTTGCCCAGGGCGTTGCGCGGCAGCGCGTCCACGAACACGACCTGACGGGGCTTCTTGTAGTTCGCGAGCTTGTCCTGGAAGAAGCCCTTCACCTCTTCTTCGGTCAGCTCGGCGGCGTCGGGCACCACGGCGGCGATGACCTTCTCCCCGAACTCCTCGTCCGGTAGCCCTACCACGGCGACTTCGGCAATGCCGGAGCAACCTTCGAGCACCTCCTCGACCTCGCGCGGGTACACGTTGTAGCCGCCGCTGATGATCAGCTCCTTGGTACGTCCGGTGATCGTGAAGTACCCGTCCTCGCTGACGAAGCCCAGATCCTCCGTGCGGAACCACCCGTCCTCGTCGAAGACCTCTTCGGTGGCGTCGGGACGGTTTCGATACCCCACGAAGACGTGCGGGCCTCGAACCTCGATCTCTCCTATCTCCCCCGCCGGCAAGGGCTCGCGTGTTTCCAGGTCCACCACCCGTGCCTCCTGGCCGGGGAACGGCCGGCCCACCGTGCCAGGCCGGCGCTCGCCGTCGTAGGGGTTGGTCAGGTTCATACCCGTCTCGGTCATCCCGTACCGCTCCAGGATGCGCTCCCCGAACAGCCGCTCAAACTCCTCGAACGCGTTGGGGCTCAGAGCGGCGCTACCCGCCACGTATAAACGCAAGGGGCGCGGCCGCTCGTCGCGGGCTTCCGCCTCCCGTATCAGACGCGTATACATCGTCGGCACCCCGAAGAACATCGTAAACGAACCCGTCAGCAGGGCGTCGTACACCCCCGCAGCGTCGAACTCGCGCCACAACTCGCTGCTTGCGCCCGCAAAAAACGTGCCGTGTGCACCGACCATCAGACCGTGGGTGTGGAACAGCGGCAGGGTCAGTAGCAGGTGGTCGTCGGCGGTCCACCGCCAGGCCTCGCATATAGCTTCGGCATTGGCGGCGAGGTTGCGGTGCAACAGCAACGCTCCCTTGCTGCGCCCCGTAGTCCCGGAGGTGTACGCGATCACCGCCAGGTCCCCACCATGCGGCGGTTCAGGATCGTAAGCGCCCGCGGTACCCAGAAAGGCGTCCAGCTCCTCGCCGGCCTCGATCACGGCCTCCAGCTTGGGCAGGTCTTCGCGCAAGCGTTCGAGCTCCGGCCGCCGCTCCCCATCGGTGAGACACAGGCGTACGCCGGCATCGTCGAAGATGTGCCGCAGCTCCACCTGCCGGTACTGAATATTCACCGGCACTACCACGCCACCGGCCAGGTGCGTGCCCAGGTAGGCTACCAGAAAATCGGGGCTGTTCGCGAGAAAGAGGGCCACGCGTTCACCCGCCCTCAAGCCCCAGGATCTCAGCGCAGTAGCGAAGGTCTCGGCACGGCTGCGCAGCCGTTCGTAGGTCCACCGCTCACCCTCGAACCGCAGGCACAGTTTCTCCGGCGCATCTTCAGCGTGCCGGATGAACGCCTCGACGATCGAGGCCGGATGCGTCGCCATCACCGGACTCCGCCGGGTGAGGGGTAGGTCGTCGAGCAGGCCGGGAACCGGTATTCCTTCGTCCCGCCCGCCTCCTCTGTGACGGCGAATGCTGTTTCGGTGCTCATAAAGTCTCCCCTTCCTTTCTTCGAGTCCCCACCAAGTACCTGATCGGCTGAGAGGGCGCACTCGCTTACCCTGAGACTCCGGCTCGCGCCGCAGATGCTCCCCTGAGTAAGTCTTGCTCCTATCGTGCCACACTAGTGGACGCCAGCGCAACGCGCAGATGAACGAAGGCGGCAAAGGGTAGAATAAGTGCAGGATCGGGAAGGAGCCGCCGGGCCAATGAGCGCTTTGCGAAGAACATCGGGTATTCAACCTTGCCTACCCTTGCGTTGCAGCCATGCTCAAGGCGGTGAGGAGGAATGAGGGGGCGGCGCGCTTATCCGCTGCTCGACAGGCTTGTGCTGGGTCTCTCGCCAGGCGCTGGATCGAGGACAACGCGTCTTAAGGGGGGCGACGCATGAGCGCAGAGCAGGAGGGTCCCTCATTTACCGTCGCTTCCCGGTCGGCCCGCGAGGCCATCCGGATGGTGGCCGAGGGATTCGAGGAGTTTGGGAAGGGGATCGTCTCCGAAGACCCGCTGGACTGGCCAGGGTACGAGGAGCAACTCGCCCGCGCCCGCGAAAAGAGCGGAGAGAAGGAGGCCGTGATCACCGGTGAGGCGCGCATAGGCGAGACGCCGGTCGTCATCATCGCCTTCGATTTCAACTTCCTCGGCGGGTCGATGGGCGAAGCGACCGGCAGCAAGATCGTCGAGGCTTTCGCGAGGGCGCGCGAGCCCCGCAGGGTAGTCGTCTCTCTTATCGCGACGGGCGGTGCCCGAATGCAGGAGGGCATGCGGTCGCTCGTCCAGCTGCAAAGGATCGCCGACGCCTGCGCTCACGCCCGCGCGGAAGGCGTGCCACATGTTAGCGTGCTCCGCAACCCGACGACCGGCGGCGTATGGGTCTCGCTGGCCGCGAGCGCCGACTTCCTGATCGGGGTTAAGGGAGCGGCGATCTCCTTCGCGGGCTCGCGGGTCAGGGAAGAAGACGAGGAAGGCGACGCCTTCAGGAGCGCGGGAAAGCGCCGGAGGGGCTTTATCGACCTGGAGCTCGAGGCGGAAGACGTGCCCGAACGCCTCGCGACCGTTGTCGCCCTGCTCTCGCCGGTTAGGAAGGAGCCGCCGGCTCCACCCGAGCCACCGGCAGCGCTCGGGCGGCATAAGCCTCCAGAAGAGGCGTGGGACTCGGTCGAACGCGCCCGGAGTTTCGCCCGGCCCCACGCCGTGGCCTACCTCGACGACTACTTCGAGGAGCGCATGGGGATCTCCGGCGACCGCCTCGGCGGCGTGGACGAAAACATGCTCTGCGGCTTCGGCTGTCGCAAGGGTCGCACCATCGCCTACGCCGCCCAGTGCGGTGCGGCGATCAGTGCGGCGGGGTTCCGCACGGCCAAACGGCTGCTCGACCTCGCCGAGCGTCTCCGGCTGCCGGTCCTCACGCTCATCGATACTCCCGGGGCAGGAAACGAAGAAAGGGACGAGCAAGAAGGTATCGGGACTGCCATCGCCGAGCTCCTTTGCGCCGTGGCGGACTCGAGTGTCCCGATGACCTCGCTGGTAATCGGCGAGGGCGGTTCGGGAGGGGCGCTGGCCCTCGCTGCTCCGGGGAACCTCTGGATCACCCCGGACGCCTACTTCGCGGTGATAGCGCCCGAAAGCGCCGCGGAGATTCTGGAACATGACGCCTCCCAAGCCGAAGCGGTCTCCGAGGACCTGCAGCTCATGCCACAGGACCTCGTGCGCCTCGGTGCAGTCCGCGGCATCGTTTCTCCGAGGACATAGCCCGCACACACACCGCGTACAACATGCGCCGTAGCCGCAAGTAGACAACCAGGAGCACGTTTTGAAAAGCAACGGGCACCTCAAAGCTGCCGTGCTGCCCAGCCTGCGATGCTTAGTGCCAGGCCATCCTTGTACATCGGCCCGATGATCTGCGCTCCGAGAGGGAGCCCGTTCGGTCCACGAATGCCGGGGAGCGAGACACAAGGGAGCCCGAGCAGCGTCCACATTCGTAAGAAGAGCGGGTCCCCGGTAGATTCCAGCCCCTCTGGCGGCTCGCCCCGCACGCTGGGCGCTAGCAACACGTCGTGGCCCCGGAACAGCTCGCCGGACTCCCAGCGACACTCCGCCGCCAGCTTCTGCGCCTCTAGGTACTCGTCCATCTCAACGGAGTTGCCCTGCTCAATGATGTCGTACAAGAGGTCGGATAGTTGGTCCGGGTGGTTCTCGAACTCGTAGGAGAGAGCGCGAGCGAGCTCGGTCTCAAAGATCGTATTCTGGACCTCGACGAGACTGCCGAACTTCTCCGGCAGAGCGACCTCTTCGACGTCCGCGCCGTGTTCGTCGAGCCGGGCTGCCGTTTCTTCGAGCCGGTCGCGGGGGCTCGCGTCCAGCTCGGGCCACTGCAGGGTTCTTACGAAGGCGATGCGTGGCCGATCGAGTTCGTCCGGATCGCGGAGGTCGAGGTCTAGGGGCTGCGCAGTGCGGATCGCCGGTTGGCACGGGTCGGTGTGGGTGATCGCTTTCGCGAACAGTTCGAGGTCTTCAACCGTTCTCGCGAAGAGGCCGACGTGGTCGAGCGAAGCGCAAAGGGGGAGGACCCCGGCGCGGGGGATCGAGCCGAAGGTGGGCTTGTACCCGAAGATGCCGCAGTAAGAGGCCGGGCGGATGATCGAGCCGATCGTCTGCGTCCCAGTGGCGACCGGAACCATGTGGTCGGCGACCGCGGCGGCCGAGCCGCTGGAGGATCCCCCCGGTGTACGGTTCGGATCTAACGGGTTGGTGGTGTCCGTCGGATGGAAGGTCGCGAACTCCGTGAGCTTGTTCTTCCCTAGCACGATTGCGCCCGCCGCTCGGAGCCGGGCGACGGCCTCCGCGTCGGCCACCGGCCGGTATCCCTCGTAGATGGGGGAGCCGTATCCGGTCGGCATGTCGGCGGTGTCAAACTGGTCCTTGAGGCCTACGGGGACGCCGTGGAGCGGGCCTCTGGGTTCTGAGGTGTCGCATCGCCTCGCCTGCGCGAGGGCCAGCTCGGGATCGAGGAACTCCCAGGCACGGACGACGGGTTCCCGTTCCTCGATCCGGTCAAGGCACGCCCTGACGAGTTCCGAGGAGGAGATTTCGCCCGATCGAATTCTGCCGGCCGTCTCGACCGCTGAGAGCCCGTTTAATCCTGCCGACACCCCGCCATCGTCCCACGACATAACAGGGTTGTCTAGGAGACCAGGAAGTTCGGGAGAAGAGGTTGTCGAGGGTTTACGTCCCTGAAGGCCTGGACGAGCGCCAGCGCACGAACAGGTAGATGGCCCCCGTCACGAAGGCCAGCGCGACCGCGTAGTCCAGGTAGTGCAAAAAGGATCCAATCCTCTCCCAGTTCTCGCCGAGGAGGTAGCCGAAGTAGGTGAGGGCAAAGACCCACGGCACGCACCCCAACAACGTGTAGAAGGTGAACGTGGCGAGGTTCATCCGGGCGGTACCGGCCGGGAAAGAGATGAAGGTGCGCACCACCGGCAGACAGCGCGAGACGAAGACCGTGAGCTCCCCGTACCTGTCGAACCACTTCTCGGCGAGGGCGAGGTGGTGGGCGCGCACCCCGACGTAGCGGCCGTAGCGCAGCCACAGCTCCCGCCCGCCGAAGAGGCCGATGAAGTAGGCGATCCAGGACCCCGCCAGGTTCCCCAACACCCCGGCCGCCACCGCCCCGAACATGCTCATCTCTTGCTGGGAGACCAGGTAGCCGGCGAAGGGCGAGATGGCCTCGGAGGGTATCAGGATCCCCGTGCTCTCCAGGAGCATCAACCCGAAAACGGCGAAGAGCCCGTAATCCCCGATAGTAGCCGTGACCCAGTCTATGAGCGGCTGTAGAATCGCTTCGAGCACCTCGGGAAACTATCACTTCCGGGGGGAGGTTTCCAGTCCAGTGTTATCCGGTCTGGTGTTCCGACTTGCTCGCCCGCAGACGACGATAAACTTCGGTGGCCGTCAGGCAGATAGAGACCTACACTCCGCCCAGCGCCCAGGACGCCGCTCGGGTAGTGCGCCGCCGTGTAGACGCGCCCGAGACCCACGAGGAGCACGAGCATGACGATCAGCAGACCAACCCGGGCTTCGCCCTCCACGATCCGTCCGGGAGCCCCACGCTTTCGAGCATCACGCCAAAGAAGATGATCAGGTACCCATACCATACTGACCGATCAGGGAAAAGATTTGGTCTAGGGTCTCCAATGCCCAGGGGATGCTCCTTAGCTCAGGTTTCGTTGTTAGAACGCGGGCGGAACGAGCGCCAGAGGAAGTAAGCGATTCCCACGACGCTGATCCAGAGTGGCGCCGCGAGAAAGCCGGCGAGTACGTCCGTCGGATAGTGGACGCCCAAGTACAGGCGCGAGAAGCCGATGAGGAGGACGAGGGTGACTCCGGCAGCGGCGACCGCCCAGCGCCAGAAACCCTTGAGGCGCCAGGCGACGAGCAGGGTCAGCGTCCCGTAGAAGCCGACGGCGATGGTGGCGTGACCGCTCGGGAAGGAGTAGAAGGAGGCGGTGTAGCCGGAGTCGAAGAGTTCGGGGCGCACGCGTTGGAAGAGGCCTTTGAGGGCGGTAGTTAGGAATATGCCTCCGGCGGCGGAGACCAGGAGTAGGGCGGCGGAGATCTTCCGGCCCTTGAAGTAGAAGATAGAGGCCGTGATGAGCAACAGCGGGATGACCACCCAGTAGTAGCCCAAAGCGGTGACGAAGAGCATCGGTCCGTAGAGCCAGTCGGGGGAGTGACCATGAATCCAGAGCAACACGGTCGTGTCGAACTGGCGGCTCTCGCCCTCGACGACCTCGTCGGCAAGCTCGGCGAAGAGGGCGATGACGCCTAAAGAGAGCAAGAGGCCCGCGGCCAGCTCGATCGTGAGCACGAAGCCGAGTCGGCGCGAGAGGCGGTTGCTGATCTCTTTGCGAAGCAACTCTCTGCGGAGCATGCCAGGGATTGTATCCGGGTTCCTGTTAGATGGGCGCTTACGGTCCCTTTCCAGGAGGGAGGCCTACTTGCAGAACGCGGGGCCGCCCCGTTCGCGAAGCACGAGGGCTCCCGGAAGCGTTTGCGCAGTGTGAGGCAGGAGGGCCGGTTGCCTATCGCGTGGAATGCTCTTTAAACTCCTTACGTCGCCGGCGCCTATTAGAAAGGACGTTTTTCGGGTGGACATCGGCAAGCGGTGGTTTCGGTGTAGCGGAGCGGGGTGGCACCCCGGCCTCTACGAATGGTTCTTCGAGAGCACCCGGATGGGGTCTAAGCTTCGGACGCGCGAGGAAGAGCTCGTATACCGTTTCCTCGGGGACGTTTTAAGATCCGATCAATCGGTCCTGGAATTCGGGCCCGGAACGGGGCACTACACCGTACCGCTGGCCCGCCGCTGCGCCAGGGTGATTACCGTCGAGGTATCGGAAACGATGCAGGAATACTTGCGGGAACGCCTCGGTCGAGAAGGGTTGGTAAACGTGGAGACCCGGCCGGGGCGTCTACAGGATGGGGTGGACGCAACCGAGAAGTTCGACGGGGTGCTGGTCATGGGCCCTCTCTTCTACGTCCGGGACCTTGAGGAGGGCCTGACGGTGCTCAAGGCGGCTCTGAAGCCCGGCGGTTGGACCATCTTCACCGTGCCGATGTGGACGCCCGAGGGGTGGTTGCACGCCCTAAACGAACTGGTCGCCCGGCGCCGGGTCTACCTACGCTCCCCCGAAGAGACGATCGAGATGGCGAAGAAGATCGGGCTCAAAGTGGAGGGGACGGGCAAGGTCGGGACCGGACGGAGGGGATTGACCCTGATGGTTCGAGCACGGGCTTGACTTACGTAGGCGCGTCTGCCTTCCGGCCCTCAAGCTTTGATCGCTGCCTGGCCCGAGGAGTTGGGTAGCACGAGGGTACCGAGAAGGGTGAGTAGGATGCCGGCGGCCAGCAGGGATTGTAAGAGCGGGCCGGTGGGCCAGGCCTCGTCGAAGACGAACGGCGCGCAAGCGATCGGAACGACCGTGTGCAGCGCCAGAACTATGGATCCCACGATCGAGGCGCGCCCGTGCTCGAGAGCGCCCAGTTCCACGGAGAAGCCCAAAAGGGTGACCAACAGCATCCCGCCGACAAGCAGCCCGAGCGCCAACACCCGGTCGGGAGAGAGGACTTCGGCGGCGCCTTTGCTGAAGACGCCACCCAGCGCGTAGGCCAGGCCAGAACAAACCGCCCCGAGGTTCGGAGCTACGGGCCGGCGCAGAAAACGTAGTACGTAGGGAAGCACGCTGGGGACCCCTAAAACTACGATAACCAGGGCCCACTCTCCCGGTGTCGGAGGGGTGGTATCGAGGCTGGGGGGCGCGAAGCTCGCCGCCGCTATACCGGCGCCGACGAGGCCGCTCCCCACGAACACGCGCGGGCCCAGGGGTTCTTTCAGGGTCCACCTGGTCAATCCGAGCAGGAGGCCCAGCCCGGCTACGCTCAGCAGCCGGGCCAGTGTCAAGGGAATCAAAGCGAGGGCGGCGATCTCCAGGGCCCCGCCCACGACGTTCAGTATGATGGCGAACAGGCCGGAGGCTCGACGGCTCACTGCCAAAAGCCGGCTGGAACCTCGTGGACGCCGCCGGCGCGTCTCGGCGGCTAGCAGTACCACGGCACCGTTGTAGGCGAACGTCGCGGCGAGGATGAGGGTGACTCCTAGCAGCACTACCCGGTCCTCAACAGCTCTCCCGCCGGACGGGCCTCAAGCTTCAGGGAAGAGATCCGCTCCAGTACGATGGGTAAGGCCCCGAGGGTGTTGCGCCAGGAGCCGGGGGCGGCGTACCGGTCCGAGTCATGCAGCAAAAGGACGTCGCCGGGATCCGGGTAGCCGATCTTGTCCGCTATAGACCTGGGGGTGGCCCAAGCCTTCCAATCCCTTCCCCAGCGTGTCCAGAGCACCCGTTCCCATCCCAACCGTGGGGCCTCGAGCCAGGAAGCCAGGTTAAATAAGCCGTACGGCGGTCGGAATAGCCGCGCGGGGCGTGCGGACGCCTCCTCGATGATGCCCTTAGCGCGGCGCATGTCCCCCACAGTCTGGCGGGGGCTCAGACGCAGGTGGTTGCGGTGTCGGTGGCAGTGAACCGCCACCTCGTGCCCGCGATCGACGATCTCCCTCAGCCTGCTCGGGTCGCGCTCGACCTGCTCCCCGACGACGAAAAACGTGGCCCGCGCCCCGTACCCCTCCAGGATCCCAAGGAACACCTCTAGCCCGAGATCTGGCCCGTCGTCGAAGGTCAGCGCCACCGCGTCTTTTGCGCCTATCCGCCGGATTGTCGGAAACAGTAGGCTTCCTTGCGGTAAGAGGGAGACCACGGGTGCTGCGTAAGCCGCTGCCAAAAGGCCGGCTGCGGAGGAGGTCAAAGCCGATCCGGCGACCCGCACCCGAGACCTTCGCGCCTGACCTCCCGTGGTGCCTGTTCGAGCCGGTGCAGCGCGGCGCCGGGACCGGAGGTATTCACTACCAACAACCCGTGATGGGATCCCGCCGGTCTCCTCGGTCATCCCCGATCAGGTTTCTGTTGAGGTGGCTAGGCCCGCCTCGGGCGACGGCGGGAGATGCCTCGGGCATTTGCTGGTGGTGCGCCGTATCACGATCGCGTCGCCCGGGCCTCCGTCCCTCCAGGGAGAAAGGAGCATCTCGCCGGCGCTCTTCTCCGCTGCCCCGAACGCAAGCCCTTTGGCGCGCCAGGCATCGGAGAGGCTAGCGACCGGCAGCCTCTCTCCCTCCACCAGGCTGGCGGTCTTCGGGCCGGCGACCCTTAGTGCGAGCGAGGCCTTGCTGAGAGGGAGATCGTAGCCCGGCGGGCTAAGGTGGAGGCCCTTCGTCTCCGGCGCCATACCCGGGGAAGAAAAAGCGAGCCAGAAGCAGGGCAGGACCGCGATCACCCCGGCCAGGACCAGTCGCGAGCCCTTGGGAGCTGCTCGGGGGCGCCACCGGCTAGGGACTCGAGGACCGCGGAAGCTGTCGGGGCGCCCGGGTCCCTGCTCGGCGTGGGCAGCGAGGCCTCGCGCCGTGCGAGGGATCGCACGAGAGCCCCAAGATCCTCTGGGGTGCGTACCAGGTGGGCGTCGCCCGCCTGCTCCATGATACGGGCATTCAACTCCCCGTGACCCTTGAGGGGTTCAAAGATGAGGATCGGCAAGCCCATCTCCACCGCCTCCAGGCAAGTCATGCCTCCGGCGTTTTGGATCAGGCAGTCCGAAGCCGCCATGAGAACCGGCACGTCCTCCCTCCAGCCCAGCACCCGAACGTTCTCGTTAGAGCCGAACTCTTCTTCGAGCCTGTTCTTGAGCCTGACGTTGTTGCCGGTAACGATGATCGCGTACGCGCCGGACTCTGCGACGCGACGGGCGGCACCTCCCAGGTCGCCGATCCCCCACGCGCCTCCCACGATGAGCGCCACCAATGTTTCCTGGGATAGGCCCAGGATCTCACGTGCCACTTCGCGTGTGGGCGCGAAGCCAAACTTCGGTGCCACGGGCAAGCGGGCTACGCAACCCTTACCTCCGGCGTGGCTTATCAGCTCCGCCGAAGGGCGGGAGACGACGAGGTGCAGGTCTACCCCCGAAGCGACCCACAGGGGATGAGCCCCGTAATCCGATATGATCGCCGCTGCCGGGACCCCCAGCTTGCCGCTCTTTCGCAGATGCCCGAGCGCGGCGATGACCAGCGGATAGGTAGAAACCACCAGGTGCGGCCGCTCCTCGCGTATGGCCTTCAGCAACCCCCCCGCGAAGAGCAACCCCACGATGGCCCGCACGACCGCCGCTCTGCCTCTACCGGAGGTGATCTCGTAGACGATTCCTATAGACCCCGGCGTGTTCCTGGCTTGGCCGAGATAGACCCGCACCAGCACCCACTCCAAGGCGCGGCCCATCGCCCGCAGCCCATCCTTTACCACCACGTTGTGGCCGGCCTCCTTCAACTCGGCCCCCACCGACTGGCCCGCGGCCTCGTGTCCCCCGCCTACGGCGGCCGTGAGAACTAGTACCCGGAGCGGACCGTTGGGCGGGCCATTCTCGGCTTCCAAAGGATCCTCGAGCCGAGGACGTTTCGAAAGGGACACGTACCTCGCCGTCGTTAGAACAGTCACAAGAACGATAGCCACGATAACTGTCGAGTGTTGGATCATTCGGGGCTTCGTGGAAGCACTATAACACGCCGCCGTTTCGAAGGGAATGTCGTGCTCGCTCATGCCTGGTCTTTAGCGGCCGTTCGCGGGCGTATAATCCCTTTGACGATTGGAGAGCCATGAGGAGGTTTGCTTGCAGAACGCGGATATCGCTCGCGCCCTCGAGACGATCGTGACGCTCATGGAGCTCAAAGACGAGGCCTACTACCGGGTCCTCGCCTACCAGCGCGCCGCCGAGTCGGTGGCGGCTCTGGGCCGCCCGGTACGCGAGGTAGAGAACCTCAAACAGTTGCCCCACGTCGGCGGAACTACGGCCGAGGTGATACGCGACCTCGCCGAGGACCGCACCCCCCAGATACTCGCGGACCTCCTCCAGGAGATACCCTCCGGGCTGGTCGAGATCACGCGCTTGCCCGGCGTCGGCCCCCGTACCGCGGGACGTTTATGGCGGGAGCTCGGGATCACAAGCGTCGAAGACCTCGCCGAACTCGAAGAGGGCACTTTAGCCACCCTCAAAGGCTTCGGCAAAAAGAGCGAGGAACGGATACTCCGAGCTGCCCGCACCTACAATGCCCAGGAACGCCGGATGCTCCTGGACGAGGCGTCCGCTCTCGCGGGACACCTGCTCGGTTTTCTGCGCTCCCACCCGGCCTGCCAACGGGCGGAGGTGGCGGGTTCTTTGCGGCGCCAGAAGGAGACCATCGGCGACCTCGACCTCGTGGCCACCAGCAACGATCAGGAAACTCTGGCCGAGGCCTTTGCCGAGGCCCCGTTCGCGGACGAAGTGCTAGCCCACGGCCCCACCAAGGTCTTCATAAAGTGCGGCGGGGTGGAGGTGGACCTGAGGATCGTGCCGCCGGAGGCGTTCGGCTCCTTACTGCACCACTTCACTGGGGGTCAGGCCCACAACATCGTGCTGCGCGAAAGGGCCGTTAAGATGGGCCTGAATATCTCCGAGTACGGCCTGGCGAAGGCCGGCACCGGCCACTACGAGCCGGTGGCGACGGAGGAGGAGATCTACGAGAGGCTCCGCCTCCCCTATATCCCGCCGGAGCTGAGAGAGGATACCGGAGAGCTCGAAGCGGCCGAGAAGGGGAAGCTTCCGGAGCTCGTCGAGGTACGAGACGTACGGGGGGACCTGCACGTCCACACGAACTGGTCCGACGGGCGGGGGAGCATCGAGACGATGGCGGAGGCCGCTATCGCCTTGGGTTACGAATACCTCGTCTTCTCCGACCACTCTCAGAGCCTAAAAGTGGCCAACGGTCTCTCCCCTGCTCGCCTGAAGGGGAAACTCGAAGCCGTGCGCACGGCGGACGAAAGGTACCCCGAAATACGTCTGCTCTGCGGCTCGGAGGTGGACATCCTCAAGGACGGCACGCTCGACTACGACGATGAGCTGCTCGCCGAGCTAGATTTCGTGGTGGCGAGCGTGCACACCTCGTTCCGGATAGGGGAGGAGGCGCAGACGGAGCGGATCATTCGGGCGATGAACAACCCCTACGTCCGCACCATCGCCCACCCCACCGGACGCATCCTGAACAAACGCGACCCCTACGCGGTGAACGTCTCGCGCCTCATCCACGAGGCAAAAGCGACGAATACGGCCCTGGAGCTCAACGCCTACCCGGACCGGTTGGATTTAGCGGCCCCCTACGTCCGGGAGGCGGTAGGAGCCGGAGTTCGCATCACCATAGACACCGATGCCCACGACGAGACCGCTCTCAGCTTCGTGAAGTTCGGGGTATCCCAAGCCCGGCGAGCGTGGGTCGAGAAAACAAGCGTCGTCAACTGCCTGCCGTGGGTAGAGTTGGAGAAGTACCTAAAGAGCGGAAAATAATCCGAAGGTCGTCTGATCCCTTCTCCGATCTCGCCGAACGTTACCTGCCCACAAACGAAACGCTGCGCGTTTTCCGCTACACCACGACTATGGCAGGTTTTCTAAGGGTCGGGTATGAGCCGGTGGAGATTTTTGGACGGGTGATCATAGTTGCGGTTGCTGGGGCGTTGCTAGATGTCGGTTGCGCTTGTAGCCAGTAGGCGGGTTGCCCCTATTCACGAGTGGCCTAGATCTAGATATTGGCTATTTTGGGGCGAAGAGGGTAGGTACGCTCGTCACCGCAATCGGCCAAAAAGGGGCGATCAAAGTGCGTACCTCCTACCGACTGAGAGGATAGGGGTCCTAAGTCCCCTTCGCGACACTA
>JALZFK010000174.1 GCA_030861585.1 Actinomycetota bacterium
CGTAGCCTTCACAGGCTCGGATCAATGCTTGAGCACGCTCCCGTGCTCTCCCCGATCACGGCGTAGAGGGGATCGGAGAATATCCTTCGCGGGCTGCGGCCGAGTCCGGGCGAACAAGTCGCCGGCGACGAGGAGATCGAAGCTCGCTTTCTGCGCTACGGCCCATATCGGGGCTTGGCCTTCTGGCTCTACCTTACGCGTGATCGGCTCGAGGAGCCTCAAACAGCAGCGAACCCTTAGATCTCAAGGAGCCGCCCAAAGCCGTCGTATGCTCCTGGCACGAGGTACTCCCCCGCCGAATCCTATGTACTACAGTCGCGGCCCTACCGCGATAAGAGAGGGCCGATCGTAGCTACATCGGTCACGAAAGAATCGCCGGCGAAGGCCAGGCTCTCCAGCGATCTCCTCCCCGCCGCTTCCTCCCCCGCACCACACGCGTCTGCCACCACGACGGGGATGTAGCCGAGGTCCGCGCCGTGGCGGACGGTTGGCTCGATGCCGACCTCCGTGGCGATGCCGCAGATGGCGAAGGCGTCTAACCCCAGGTCGCGCAGGGCCATATTGAGGAAGGTGCCCGAGAAGGCGCTCATCGCGATCTTGTCGGAAACGGCCTCGCTCGGGAGTGGCTCGAGCTCGGGCACTATCTGGAACTGCGGAGAGTCGCGCGGGAACCACGGCTCCACGTCCTCAGCCCGATCCACTCGCTGCCAAGTCATCGCCTGCCTGAGCTGGAATACGCCCATGAGCTCCTTGGGCAGCGACATGTGGCGGCTGAAAAACACGGGGAAGCCTCCCTCGCGCGCCGCCCGGAGCACCTCCGCCACCCGCGCGGTGACCTCGGGACCATCCGGTAACTGGCTAACTATGCCGACCTGCATGTCATACACCAATAGCGCCATGCGCCTCGGATGGCAAACTTCCTCGAGCGTGCGCGGAACGTTCAGCCCGAATGTACTTTCCACAGCTCTCTCCCTTCCGGTAGCGCGAAACGCGCAGTCAATGATAGTCGTCTGTGTGCTTCGCCCCGAACCTCGCGTTGCTCAAATACGAGGCCGACCGGCGGAGAATACACGGACGATATCCTGATTCTAGCAACCGGTAAACCAGCCCGACACCCAGGATAAAGTTCAATGCGCGCCGGCCCCCAAAACGTGCTGGTCAGGTCGAGCTTCCCTGAGCCGAAAGTCATCCGGAGCGGTCCGACAGGTCTTCGATCAGGCCCTCGGCCGTCTCCGCCCCCACGTCTGCTAGCCGGAACGCCGCCCCGCCGGAACCGGAGGCGACCTCGATCTCGAAGGTCGCGAGCCCGAGACGCTTCTGGAAGGGAGACACGGAGTAGCCGCGGGACTGGAGGCGTCCTCTAGGAACGATCACCGTCGTGCGCGCCAGGCGCCGGAACCGGAGGATGAGCTGATCGCCGTCGAGGCCATAGCCCGCCACGTGGTAACGAAAGAGACCATACAGGGCCGCCGGAAGCACGAAAAGGAAAGCGAAGAGACCCCAGAAGAAGAAAAAGACCGCAAGCGCCGAGATCAGCAGCACCGGCAACGCCGCCCGAAAAGCGTAGCGCCGCCTCGCACGGAGCGGCAGGGGTTCGAGGTTATCGAGCGAGGTGGCGAACCGGGGTACCGCGAGCCGGAGCAGTTCTTCTACCTCCTTGCGAGGCAGGAGTGGGAAGAGGATGGTCGAGACACCCTCCTCGGTGCCGTAGCCGGCGCTCTCGACCCGGAGCATCGCGAGGCCGAAGGGTTGGCGCAAGATACCTTCGACGGCCTTTATGGCCTGGATACGCGCTAGCGGTATAGTCGCTTCGTGCCGCTCCAAGAGACCACGCTTTATATATAGGTACTTGCCATCGGCCGAGCGCGAGAGGGTGAACCCAGCATGGGCAAGAACGGTGCCTAACACGGCAAGCGCCCAAGCAAAAAGGACGACGGCGAAAACGAAGAGGAGTGCCGTGGAGAAGGCGCGGGGGAGGATGCTTTCGGAGACGCGCTCCACCAGGTTGCTGGGGAGTAGCTCATTCACGGTCTGCCAAGCACCGAAGACCACCGAGGCGGCGATCCCGATCTGCCCGCTCGTCAGGCCTGCCAGAAACAGGTCGCGAACCGAAAGCCTCCGCAGAACCGTCGGCGCCGGCTCCTCGGGTATTTTCGGAGAGGCCCGGCGCCCGCTCGTCAGCTCCTCGCGAAGGGTCTGCACAGCGCTGCGGGAGAGGGCGGGGAGCGAGATCTCCGGCTCTCCCCCACCTCCCGCGGCCTCGATCCGCACCTCGATCACCCCGAAGAGGCGTTGCACAACGCCCCGTACGGTATCCACGCTCTGGATGCGATCCAGCGGCAGCGAACGTTCGCTCTTCTGGATCACCCCTCGTTTGAGATGGAACGCTCCACCTGCTACCCGGTAGGTCGTGGCCCGCCACGAGAGCACGCCCCACACGGCGCTCAAGAGCGCTAGCAGCGCGGCGGCCAGCAAGACTAGGAATAGGGTTTGCATACCGAACTGGCCGTTAAAGAGCGCAGCTATGCCCGGAAACGCCGCCAACCCGATCCAGCGCCGCACGGTACTGAGGGCTGCCAACAGCATCCCAGCCGGGTGGATACGGCGCTCTTCGGAACCATCAGGCGTGCTAGAGCTCATCCGCGGTCCGGGTAAGCTCGGCGATCCGGTCTCGCACCTTGGCGGCGGTCTTTTGGGCGAGTTGCGGGATCTCATTCGGCCCTGCCGCTGTGTAGAAGACGACCGTCGAGAGCCCCAAGCGACGCTGCAACGGGCCGCGCCGGGTGTCCACGTGTTGTACCCGCGCCATCGGTACCAGCGTCCGCGTGACCCGCACGAACCCCCGCTGCAGATCCACCTCAAGCAGCCGTATCTCATACCGCCACCGCCGCCACAACAACGGCGGCAGCACGAAGACCAACAGAACGGCTACGGCCAACGCTCCCAGCACCGGCAGAACCGTGAGATAGGGTAGCACGTCTGCTTGCGTTGCTAGCGCGTAGCTACCCAATAGGCCGCCCGCGAGGATCGGGACCG
>JALZFK010000203.1 GCA_030861585.1 Actinomycetota bacterium
CAAGGCGCCTTCTGGGGTGAGATCCGCAGCCCGACCCTCCAAGACCTCCCCGAACCTCTGTACTCGCACTAGCCTTCCCAGGGTACAGTTCAGCGCCCGCCAGTCGTCAAGGATGGCATCGAAATCCTCGATCCTCATCAACTCGGCATCGAGGCTGGAGAGTAGGGCACCGAGGAGCTCCGTGAGATCCACGTCGCGCCCCAGCTCGGAGCGGAGGGTGGCGACCTCGCGGTCGGGGAGATCGAGGTCTTCGGGGTCGAAGTTGGCGTTGACGCCGACGCCGAGGACGATGAAATCCGGGCGACGGTCGCCGACGTCTAAGCCGGCTGGCTTCTTAGCAACGGGGACGTCTTCGGCGCCGGACTCGGCGAGGATGCCGCAGATCTTGCGGCCTTCGGTCTCCCCCGGCTTCACGACGAGCAGATCGTTGGGCCACTTTATGCGGGCTTCGGCTCCGAAGCTCCAGAGGCTCTTGACGACCCCAACAGCGGCGGCTTGGGTAATACGGGGCGCCAAGTGCACGGGGATCTCTGGCCGGAGCACGAGCGACATCCAGATCCCCCCCGGCGGCGAACCCCACCTACGCCCGAGCCGGCCCCGACCGCCCTTCTGCATCCTGGATATGACGAGCGTCCCGTGCGGGGCGCCCTCGTGAGCAAGCTCGCGCGCCCGCTCCTGAGTCGAGTTGATCTCCTCGTGGAAGTCCACCCGAACCGCCAGCGGGCTCTTGAGCTTCTCGACTTCTTCCCGGCTCAGGGCGTTCAAGCGATCCCCACCTCCTCCATAGTCGCCATCTCGCTGAGCACACGCGCGGCCGCCTGTACAATCGGCACCGCCAAAAGGCCGCCCGTCCCTTCCCCGAGCCGCAGACGCAGGTCTAGAACCGGTTCGAGGGCGAGGTGTTCGAGCGCCACCACCGCCCCCGGCTCGACCGAGAGGTGCCCGGCGACCAAGTACCCCACGCAGTCCGGAGCGAGGGCGTGCGCCACCAAAGCCGCCGAGTTAGAGACGACGCCGTCGAGGAGGACCGGCACTCCATAGACGGCACCTATGAGTATGAGACCGACAATCGCCGCGTGCTCGAGGCCCCCGAGCGCGGCCAAGGTAGCCAGCGGGACGCCAGGGTCCGGATGGTGCAGCCGTAGGGCCTCCTTGATGACCTGGGTCTTGAGCTTCAGGGTTTCGTCGTCGATGCCGGTGCCACGCCCCGTGACCTTCTCCGGCGAGCGGCCGGTGAAGGCGGAGATCAAAGCCGCCGCCGGCGTGGTGTTGGCGATACCCATGTCGCCGGTCACGATGAGATCCACCCCGCTCTCGATGAGCTCTTCGGCAATGCCGGCCCCGGCCATGACCGCTCTGGCAGCATCCTCCCGATCCATTGCCGGCCCCCGGCTGAGGTCGTCCGTCCCGGGCCGTACCTTCGCCGTCCGGAGTAGCGGGTGCCGCTCGATCTCGGCGGCCACTCCGACGTCGAGGACGCTTATCCGGGCGTTCACGGTGCGACCTAGGACGTTCACGGCCGCTCCTCCGGCACAGAAGTTCCTGACCATCATCGCCGTGATCTCCCGGGGCCAGGGCGAAACGCCACGGACGAGGACGCCGTGATCCCCAGCACAGATTACGACCGCCGGGTTCTCGGGTACCGACGGTGAGACCTCCCCACTCATCCCCGCAAGCCGTACGCCGAGTTCTTCCAGCGTCCCTAAGCTTCCCGGTGGCTTGGTAAGTACTAGATGCCGCTTTCGTGCTTGCTTCATGGTGACACCGTCGGAGGGCCGTACCTCCTCGGCGAGCTCCAGCACTCGATTCTCGATGGGCATCTTCCTACTACCTAGTGATGATGGTGGGGACGATAACCATGCTCGTGGCCCGGCTCGTCGGGGTGGTGATGGGGCATTGCGGGAGCGCCGACCTTCTCCTCGAATCCCGGGAGGGCAACCCGGTGGATGCAGGTATCACAGTTCATCCGAATGTCGCCTTTTATGGCTTCCCTGTACCGCTCGGAGACGAGGTCCGCAGCGCGTTCGTGGGGGCCGAAGTAACCCGCGTAAGAGACCGCAACCTCGCGGTTTGTGGCGGCAAACTCTTCGCTCTGCCGATGGATGCGCTCCTCGAGGACGCCGGTGAAGAGGAAGTAGGAGAAGACCGCAATCCGGCCAGCACCGAGCTTCCTGAGGCGGTCCAGTCCAGTGCGAACATCCGGGGGGGTCATTCCGACGTAGGCGGCCTCGACAAAGGGGTAGGGGCGACCCTCGTAGAAGAGGCGTGAGATCTTCCAAAGATCGGAGTTGGCGTCGGGGTCCGAGGAACCGCGTCCTACTATCAAGACGGCGGTCTCCTCTTTTTCTACCTCAGGAACGGCGGCGGAAATCCGCTCGTCCATGAGGGCGAGAAGCTCGGGACGAATGCCCAAGGCTCTGCCGTACCGGAAGCTGACGTCTGGGTGGCGCATCTTCTCGCGCACCAAGGTTGCGGGGATGTCGTCCTTGGCGTGCCCGGCGGCAAGGAGCATTAGAGGTACGGCGACGATCCGGCGTGCCCCAGCCTCGGCCAAGCGGCTCACACTCTCGGAGATCGGGGGCCGCGAGAGCTCTATAAAGCCGCCCTCGACCGCAAGCTCCGGGTTCCGCTCCCTAACCAGCCCGATCAGCTCGTGGAACTCCCGGACCCCACGTACATCTCGGCTCCCGTGCCCGACGACGAGGAGCGCCGGGTCTGAGCCCTTGCCGTTCTTTAGCCCAGTATGATTTTTCGCGGCAATGAGGTCTCGCACGTCAACCCTCCTCGTGGTATATGAGCGCATTCAGGGCCGCCGCGGCGACTGCGGATCCACCCTTGGGACCGCGGTTGGCGATCGTGGGCAGCCCGCTCCTGAGCAACTCCTCCTTGGACTCGGTGGCGCCAACGAACCCGACGGGTAGCCCAACAACGAGTGCCGGGTCTACGCTCGAGCCCAAAAGCTCTAACAGCGCCGTAGGCGCGTTCCCGACGACCCAGACGGCGCCAGGTCCGACCTCTCCGGCCGCGAGCCTAAACCCTGCCGCCGAACGGGTGATGCCGAGCTTATCGGAGAGAGAGCGTGCCCGGGGATCGGAGACGTAGCAACTGGCCTCGTAAGCGGTGATGCCAGCAGCGACCATATGTACATCCGTCACGATGAAAGCGCCGTGGCGGAGGGCCTCCAAACCCTTCTTCAGGGCAGCTTCGTCGAGGACGAGACTCTCTGCGTACTCGAGGTCTGCCGAAGCGTGTACCACACGCTCGGCGACGGCCCTGCCTAAGGGGCCGAAGCGCGAGAAGTCCGCGAGCCCGCGCAGGATGCGGTAGCTTTCGGACTCTATCGGGTGGATACGCCTCACCCCTCCTCCAGCAGAATTTCGACGCAGGCGGAAACGGGACAGACCTCGGCGCACTCGGCGCACGCCGTGCAGCGATCCTCGAGGACCATTAGAGGCGAAAGATACCCTTTAGAAGCGGGAATTATCGCCTTCTCTGGGCAGGTCTTTATACAGGCGCCGCAGCCCGCGCAGGTGTTCGTCACGGCGAAGACCTTCTTCATCCTGATCCTCCAAGGTATCCTCGGGGCGTGACCATCCGGCCGGCGACAAGCCTGGTCCGGGAGTTGCCGACCACCACGATCGTCAACATGTCTGCCTCTTCCGGTCGTAAAGAGGCGAGGTCTGTCAGGACGACCCTTTGCGTAGGTCGGTAGGCGTCCCTGACAATGCCAACCGAGGTGTCGGGTGGGCGATACGCGAGCAAGATCTCGCGGACCTTCCCCAGCTGCCAGTCGCGGCCCTTCGAGCGCGGATTGTACAGCGACACCACGAAATCCCCCATAGCCGCGGCTCGCACCCTACTCTCTATAATCTCCCAGGGGGTGAGGAGATCGGAGAGGCTGATCGAGCAGTGGTCGTGCCCCAAAGGCGAGCCGAGCAAGGAGGCCGCCGCCTGCGCAGCGGTAACGCCGGGGATAACGACGACATCCACATCCTCTCCGGCCAACTCCAGCGTGGGCGAAGCCATCGCGTAGATACCGACGTCGCCGCTGCTCACGAGGGCGACGCTACCGCCCGCACGCGCTTCGGTCAGGGCTTCTTTAGCACGTGTGATCTCATCTCCCAAAGGCAACGTGAGCACCCGGGTTCCCGGTCTAAGGAGGTGCCGGATCCGATCCACGTATTGTTCGAGCCCGACCACGAGCTCCGACTCCGCGAGCGTCTCTCGCGCGAGGGGCGGTATCAGGGACTCCTCCCCCGGACCGAGGCTAACCAGGGAGAGCCGGCCCCGCGCAGCTAGCCGCCCTATCGCGACCGTGGCATTCTTCGACTTTCGCTTCTCCAGGATCAGCTCCGCGCCGGAAACGAGCACGGCGGCCTCAGCAACGCTGGGCGTACCGACGGCCGCGGCGACCGCCGAGGAAGGGTTCGGGACCTCGACAGCTGCAAGCTCCTCGGCGGCGTGGAATGAGAGAGAGACGCCAAGCTCCTCCGCTGCCCCGAGCAAGCCGTCCTCGTCGGCCTTCGCGTCAATGCTCGCCAAGAGGGCAACGCTCTTTTGCGCAAGCCCGGCTTCTTGGAGGGTGGAGTCTAATAGGCCCAGGATCTCGGCGGCCCCCGCCCCGCGGCTACAGCCGACGCCGGCTACAAGCGACGGCGGACGGTACACGACCGACGGGCGCGGCACGGTGAAGAGTTTGTCGGATATCAGGACAGAAGGACCTTGGAGCTCCTCTGGGGATGCCGGCGGCTCAACCGACACCACGTTCTCCGGCAACGGCCCGATGGGCCAGCGCCGCTCCGAAAAGAGCCGCACCCTTTCTCCCGAGACGAGCGCCGCCCCGACCGCCGCTAGGTCCGAGCCCTCCTCGATCTTGAACCCTAGCCTCTTGCCCAGGCAGTCCAGGGCCGGAACGCTAAGAGTGTCGCTCGCGGTGGTCACCACGGATGTGACCCCTAAGGCGTCGGCGACGCGCGTGGCGAGATCGTTGGCGCCACCCGCGTGCCCACCGACGAGGGCTACCGCGAACCTGCCGGCATCGTCTACGCACACCACGCCGGGGTCGCGGCGCTTGTCCTCGAGAAGCTGAGCCACGAGGCGAACGGCGGCGCCGGTAGCGAGAAAGAGGACCACACCAGCGCACTCATCCCAGGCCTCTCGGAGTGCTTCTTTCGGCTTGCCGTCGTAGAGGCGAGCATCCTCCCAGACCTCGGCGAGGTGTGCAGCCCTCCGTCGGCCATTCGTGGTCGTGGCCACGAGTCCAATCATGAACGTTCCGAACCGGTCTCTGCACGGTGCCCCGAAACAACGAAGACCGGGGTTTCGGCGGCGAGCCGGTGCAGCGAACCCACACCCTTCATACGGGAAGCTTGAAGTAAGGTGGTCTCGACTTCCAGGCCGTGACTTACCAGGATTTTTGCAACCGGTACGACCCTCTCAAGGGTCACGAGGGTCAGGACGACCGAGCGCCGCGCCCGAACGGCGGCGAGCTGGACGATCTCCTCGAAGCTCGTTCCCGTCCCGCCAACGAACACGGCGTCGGGCTCAGGCATGTCGAGCAGCGCATCCGGTGCCTCTCCCTCGACGACCTGAACGTAGATGCCGTGACGAGCGGCGTTCTCTCGGACGCGGGCGCAGCTTTCGGGGTCTTTCTCGACGGCGATCGCGGCGGCGCCGAAACGGGCACACTCGACGGCAACGGAGCCACTTCCCGCCCCGATGTCCCAAATTAGGTCTCCGGGGCCGGGGCCTAGCCGGGCGACGACGAAGGCGCGGGGCTCGGCCTTGGTAATCATGCCGGATCGGTGTTCGAACTCCCCCTCGGGGAGCGCCCAACGCCCGCGTCTGACATTGGGATGAGCCGAGATCCAACGCTTTCCCCCCACCGCCCGCGTCGGGTCGTAGACGACCACCACGTTCGGGTCGTCCCACTCCTCCGACGCCACAGCCGCGGCGTCGCCCTCGAAGAAGCGCTCGTCCGGGTCACCAAGCCTCTCGACGACGATGAAGGCCCGATCGAGATCGTTCAGGGCCTCAGCCAGATCGGCCGGGCCGAAGTTCGGGGAGGTGAGGATGGCGACCTTGGGGTAGGCTCGACAGGCATTCACGGTGCGGCGGGGCTCGCGGCCATGGGCGCTGACGACCACGGCGTCGTCCCACGGCAGTCCGGCCCACGCGAAGGCCTCCGAGATTGGGGAGACCGTAGGGAGGACGCGCAGGTCCTCCCTGCCAAACCGCTCGGCGAGCAGCCGCACGATGCCGAAGAAGCCGGGATCCCCGGAGGCCAACACCGCGACCAGACCGTTCGCTTTCTCTATACGCTCCAACGCTTCCGAGAGATCCCCCCTCAAGACGACAGCACGTTCGGGCCCCACCTTGAACCTCAAGAGGTGGCGTCCTCCCCCGGCCACGAGTTCGGCATGCTCGAGCATGGTCCGGGCCTCAGCACTAATGGGTCCGCTTCCCACTCCGATCACGACGATCCGACTCAAGAGACCACCCAGGTGGTAAGTTCGAGGGCGCCGGGGCTGGCGCCGACGGGATCCAAAGTATCGAAGTCCACCATAACTACGTGAACCTCGAGCTTCCCCTCGACAAACTCCGAGAGGTTCTCCGCCGCTACAGCACATAGCAGCGGCGGGGCCTTCTCTAACTTCGCGTCGCGCCAGAGCTCGTAGGCGTGACGAGCGGTGTTGGCGTCACGCGCCTCTTCGACGAGCTCGGGGCTACCCCCGGCCTTCGCGGTGACGCTGGCTAGCAGCTCGTTGTCAACTTTCGAGCGTGTCCAGTGGGTCATCATGACCCCGGCAGCGAGCTTGGCGAGCTTCCCGACCATCCCCACAAAGAAGACCCGCGAGAGCCCATTCCTGACAGCCTGCTTGAGGGCGTGGCCGGTAAAGTCCCCGACCTCCACGAAGCATACCTCTTCGAGGTCGGGGAGGAGGCGCATGGCGGCCTTTTCGGTGAGGCCGCCGGTCGAGAGGATGAGGGTGTCGTACCCTTGGGCACCCATCACGCTCACGGCCTGACCGACGCTTGCTCGCCAGGAGGCAGTCGAGAACGGCCGGACAATGCCGGTGGTGCCGAGGATGGAGATGCCGCCAACTATCCCTAGGCGAGGATTGGTGGTCTTCTCGGCCATCTTTTCGCCCCCAGGAACGCTTATGACCACGCGGACGCCATGCTCTTGAGAATTCAGAGCCTCCTCGACGGAGTAGGAGATCATGCGGCGAGGAACATCGTTTATCGCGGGCCCCCCGACCGGCAGCCCCAAGCCCGGCTTGGTCACCAAGCCCACCCCCTCACCCCTATCGAGCTCGATCCCGGGCTCCTTGCGCCAGGAGACGCGGGCGGTAAGGTGCGCCCCGTGGGTCACGTCCGGGTCGTCGCCGGCATCCTTAACGACGACGGCCTCGGCCCAGTCGTCACCGAGCTCGCACCGCTCGACGACGAAACGGACGCGCTTCTCCTCGCCTTTACGGGGGAGCTTTATGCCCACCTCGCTCTGCGCCTCGCCGCTGAGGAGCGCTTTCGCGGCGGCTTTGGCGGCGGCGGCAGCGCAGCTGCCGGTGGTCCAGCCGGTCCTGAGCTTCCCACCCTTGACCTTGCGCATACTCGGGGGTATAGAGGGTTCGCGGATCTTCCGGCTAGGAGGAGGCATCGTCTCCCCGGCCCGCCGGAGTCTGTGCCTTCCGGAACATGTGGGAGAAGCCGGGACTGTACAGGTGCGAGCGCGTCCCGCCCGCCCCAAGACCGGATCCCACGAAGACGAGCGCCTGCCTGGTGAAGCCGGCCTCGCGTATACGGTTGGCAAGTTCGCTTAGAGGGCACTCTATAACTTGCTCGTCCGGCCAGCTAGCCTTGTAGACGACCGCGCACGGCGTCTCCGGGGGATAGCCACCCTCTAGGAGCTCCTCCTGCAGCAGGCGCGGACGTGCAGCAGACAGGAAGATCGCCATGGTGGTGCCGTGGGCCGCGAACCGCTTTATGCCCTCGCCCTCCGGCATCGGGGTACGGCTGGCGCGGCGCGTCAGGATCACCGACTGAGAGATCTCTGGCACGGTGAGCTCGCGCCCAATGGCCGCCGCCGCCGCACTCAGAGACGAGACGCCGGGGACTATCTCCCAGGATAAGTCGAGCTCCTCGCAGATCTCTATCTGCTCTAAGACGGCGCCCCAGAGGCTCGGATCGCCGGAGTGGACGCGGGCTATCCTGAGATCCTCCTCACGCACGGCCCGCTCGTAAAGCTCGCGGACGCCTTCGAGTGGGATCCTGGTGGACTCGATGATCTCCGCCTCGGGGCGGGCATGCTCGAGGACGCCCTCGGCCACGAGACTCCTCGCCCAGATAATCACGTCGGCCTCCGCGATTAGCTTGGCGCCTCGTAAAGTCAGGAGATCTGGGGCCCCAGGCCCCGCACCAATAAACCAAACCTTGCTCAATCTACCCCCCCAACCTTACTACTCCTGGCAAATATCAGGGTCGAGAGGTAAGCCCCCTCCCGCCCCAACATCTCCGAGGCCCGAATGACCTCCTCGTCCTCCATCCCTAACCGTGAACCGTAAGTTCCGTCTTCAAGTCGCCCGGCTTCGTCTGCGACCTCAAGCACCTCCCGTAACCGTCCCCCACCTTTGTAGCACACCACGGTCTCGAAACTATCTAGTGCAGTTTGCAGCGCCTTTGCCCCGGCAGTAAAGGGCAAAAGCGCCAATCGCTCATCTCCCACGACGAGCATCGTGCCACTCCTCGATGCTAGATCCTGCATCGCCGTGATCCCAGGTACAGTCTCTACTTGAACTTTAAGTATATGTTTCACCGCTGCCGCAAGATAGGTAAACGTAGAGTAGAGGTTCGGGTCTCCGATGGTGGCGAAGGCGCAGGTCTTCCCCTGGCGGAGCGGCTCGGCGACCTCTATTGCGGCCCGATCCCAGTTTTTGGCACGGGCTCTTTCGTCGTCGGAGAGGGCGAAGAGGAGGCGCCGGGCGCGCTTCGGTTCCAAGTGAGCTTGCACCACGGCCTCGGCCCGTCCGACCTCGCCAGTGTCGCCGACCGGGACGAAGACCTCATCGGCCTCGCGCAGAACGTGCAGGCCTTTGATCGTCAACAGCTCCGGGTCCCCCGGACCGACCCCTACCCCCACCAGCCGCCCGTGCTCGCTCACGCCGGTGCCCCTATGGTACGCGCAGCGCTTTGTACGAGGCGTCGTGGCAGCTCTGGGGTAGCAGCCCAGTGGGTGTGCAGGTAGCTCGCGTGTACCCCGCCTACGACGAACCCCTCCTCCCCACGTCCCGGGAGCTCCCAGGCTGGCGAGGCGGCAGGCAAAGCCCCGGCCTGCGGCTCGACAGCCGAGTAGTGAAATTCGTGACCGCGCAGGATGTTACCAGGAGGAGACAGTGGCGAGTCGGCGAGTGCCCGGGCTTTCCGGTAACCTAAAAAGAGTCGGTCCGTCATCCGCGCTTCGGCGTCGATGACGCCGCACATCGGGTGCCCGTCCAGCTCTCGACAGAGGTACAACAGTCCGCCGCACTCGGCGATTACGGGACGGCCGCTTTCAGCGAAAGCGCGGACCTCTTTGCGCAGAG
>JALZFK010000208.1 GCA_030861585.1 Actinomycetota bacterium
GGGGGGCGCCTCTTATTTGGTGCGCCGGACCACGTTGTCACGCACGGCTTTGATTGTCTCGGAGATGGAACGGCCGCAGGGCATCGACACCGTGAGCTCCATTGCCGCCTACTCCTCCCCGCCGGTGGGGGAAGTGTCGCCCGGCAGCCGCACGCTCGGGACCTCTAGCTCGCGCCCACCATCAGGGAGGCTGCGCTAAGATACTCTCTGCGTTAAGCTAAGTAACCCGTTCGGTACGGGCGGAGGTCAAACGCGGAGAGGAGGAAATCATGGCGATAGAACCAGAAATGATTCGGAACGTGTGCTTGATCGGGCACCGAGGAAGTGGGAAGACCGCGCTTGGGGAGGCGATGCTCGGGATTGCCTCCGGGAGAAAGGGGCCTTCGGGTAACGTGCTCGATCAAGCCGAGGAGGAGATCGAGCGCGGCATGACGCTCGGGATGGGCATGGCGCACCTCGAGTGGAAGGGCCGCCAGATCAACATCATCGATACCCCCGGCGAAGGTGGGTTCATAGCGGACGCCTTCGTTGCGCAGCGGGCGGCGGACTGCGCCATCCTCATGGTGCACGCCCAAGACCCGATCCAGGTGGTCACCGAACGTGTCTGGCGTCGCGGCGAGAAGGAGGACATACCGCACATCATCGTCGTGAACCACCTCGACCGGGAGCGCACGGACTTCGTTGCGGTGGTCGAGCAGCTCAGGGCGCGCTTCGGTCCCGCGGTCGTGCCGCTGAACTTGCCCATCGGCAGGGAGGGAGGTCTCAAGGGCGTGTACGGGCTCTTGAGCGGCATCGCCTTCGTGGACGGGCAGCAGACCACGCAGGTTCCCGCCGGGATGGAAGACGAGGTCGAGGAAGCAAAGATCCAGCTGCTCGAGACCGTCGCCGAGAGCGACGACACGTTACTGGAGAAGTACCTCGAAGGTGAGGAGCTTACGACCGAGGAGATGTTCGAGGGCTTGAGACGTGGGATCGCCGACGGAGTGATCATCCCGGTTTTGGGCACGAGCGTCGAGAAGATGGTTGGGGTAGACCGCGTGCTCGATGTGATCGCCGGGAGCGCCCCGAGCCCGGTCGACCGCTCCCGCTGGATGACCGAGGAGGGCGAGGAGGTGCCCTGCGACCCGGACGGCCCCTTCGCCGCCTACGTCTTCAAGACCTACGTGGACCCATTCGCGGGGCGCCTGAGCGTTTTGAGGGTCGTGAGCGGCCGCTGCCGCTCGGACGAGACGCTCACGAACCCACGCACTGGCTCTACCGAGCGACTCGGCGGCATCTCGCATCTTTTGGGCAAGGAGCGCGTCCCCGTAGACGAGGCCGTCGCGGGTGACATCATCGCCGTCGCGAAGCTAAGGGATACTCACACCTTCGATACTCTTTGCAGGCCAAACGCGCCGATGATTTTGTCGCCGGTTGAGTTGCCGGAGCCGACGACAGCGTTCGCAGTAGGGGCGAAGGCCCGGGGCGAGGAGGAGAAGGTCTTCGAGGCCATCCGGAGGATCATCGACGAGGACCCGTCCTTGAAGCTGGAGCGTTCCGAGGACACGGGGGAGGACATCCTCGCGGGGCTGGCCCAGATGCACGTGGAGTTCGCCCTCGAGCGTATCGCGCGGCGCTACGGGGTCGAGGTAGACGCACGGCCGCCGAAGGTACCGTTGAAGGAGACGATCTCGGGCTCCGCCCAGGCCCAGGGGCGCTACAAAAAGCAGACCGGCGGCCGGGGGCAGTTCGGGGACGCGAGGATCGAGATCTCTCCCTTGCCCCGTGGCGCGGGGTTCGAGTTCGAGGACGCTATCGTCGGCGGCGCCATTCCCCGCCAGTTTATTCCGGCGGTCGAGAAGGGGATCATCGAGGCGATGAACGAGGGCGCTTTGGCCGGATATCCCGTAGTGGACGTGAAGGTTCGCCTCTACGACGGCGCCTTCCACTCGGTCGACTCTTCGGAAATGGCGTTCAAGGTCGCGGGTTCCATGGCGTTCAAGAACGCGTTCGAGAAGGCCCACCCGGTCCTACTGGAACCTTACTTAAAGGTCGAGGTTTTGGCGCCCTCCGAGCTGGTCGGCGAGATTATGGGCGACCTCTCGGGCCGCCGAGGCCGACCGATGGGCATCGAGCAGCGCGGCGAGCGCCAGGTCGTCCAGGCCGAGGTGCCACAGGTCGAGATGCTCACCTACGCTCGCGACCTGCGCTCCATCACCGGCGGACGCGCGAACTTCCACGTCGAGTTTGGTCATTACGAAGAGGTCCCGCCCAACCTCGTCGATAAGGTGCTCGCCGCCAACCACACAGAGGTCGAGGAGAAGGTTTAGAGGGTATAACCTCTCAGCCGGTTAGCTAGCCAGCAAAAAGACGAAGCGCCGGCCTGCGTAAAGGAGAACGGACGGATGAAGAAGAACGATGCGGGCAAGGCCAACGACGGGGCCGCCGCCGAGAAGCTGAGGGAAGCGGTTCGCGACTACTACGAAGCAGCCTTCGAGAGCACCGCCGCGGTACAGGAGTCCAACGCTCGTCTAGCCCGGAGCTTTGTCGAGGGCTCCATCGAGGTGCTCGAGGCCCAGGCCGAGGTCAGTCATCATACCCTGCAAAGCTTGGCGGAGCTGGCGCGGGAGCAGCAGGAGGCTTTCCAGGAGTTGTCTCGGAGATCGCTGGACGCCTACGACGGCTTCCTCGACTCTTTGTTCTCGTACTACAAAGAGGTGTTGAGAAACCTCGAAGAGATTAGTGATCGGCGTTAGACCCTACGGTGCGACCCTCTCAGGCGACCTACGCTCTGAGGCTCGATCTTCCGGCGGAAGCCGCCTTGAAGACCGATGGGTTCTCGTTTAGATTCTTTAGAGTTGTGAGCAAACCGCGACAACGAGAAACTTAGTACAGTATATGGATGAGGATCAGATCTCGGAAAGCTTCCCCGAGCAGTCGGCGGCCGGCGCTGGCACCCCCCGGGTAGACCCGCAGGCGGCCAGGGTGCTTCGCCGCAACAGCTTGGAGTCCTGGACCAGGCCTGCCCCCACGTTGTACCCCCACCAGTGGAGCTGGGACAGCGCCTTCATCGCTCTAGGCCTCGCCCACCTCGACGATAGGCGCGCCGCTAAAGAGCTGGAGACTCTCTTTAGCGGCCAGTGGGCCACCGGCAAACTCCCCCACATAATCTTCAATCCCGACGCTCCCCCCAAGAGCTACTTCCCTGACGCCGAGCGCTGGAACTCTTCGGCACTCTCCTCGGATGCCCCTGACGAGCGGCAAACCAGCGGCCTTTGCCAGCCGCCGGTGCACGCCATAGCCGTCCTGCGTATCTGGGAGGCCGCCCAGAACAGGGGCGAGGAGCGCCGTCTCTCCCTTGCACGCTCCTTCCTGAGTCAGAGTTACCCTAGGCTCTTTTCATGGCACCGATATCTCGCGACGGCTCGCGATCCGGAGGGGTCGGGGCTCGTGACGATCTACCACCCCTGGGAGAGCGGTACCGACAACTCCCCCAGGTGGGACGAGACCCTCGAGGCGGTGGAGGTCGGAGAGGACCTGCCGCCCTACGCCCGCTACGACCTGGAGCACGTCTCGGATTCCTCCCAGAGGCCTTCGAACGAGGAGTACGACCGGTACCTATGGTTGTTGGAGCTCTTGAAGCGGGCGCGCTACGAGGAGGCCGAGATTTACGAATCGCACCCGTTCCTGGTCAAGGACGTGCTCTTCAGCTCGATCTTGGTGGCGGCCAACGAGGCGCTCCTGAAGATCGCCGAGGTCGTAGGTGCCGACGAAGGGGAACGCGAACACGTGAGGAGCTGGATAAAGCGGGGCCGCGAAGGGCTCGAGAAGCGGTGGGATGAGGAGCTCAAGCTCTGCCTGGACTACGATCTTAGGGCGGAGGAGCCCGCGCGGGTGCGCACCGTGGGCGGCTTCGCGCCACTGATCGCCGGGGGCCTTAGCCAGGAGCGGCTCGAAGACCTCCTAAAGACGCTAGACTCCCCGGCGTTCGCAGGCAACCCGGAGCTCAGGTGGTCGTTGCCGCCTTCTACCAGCCCCGAAGAGCCCGGGTTCCATCCCAGGAGCTACTGGCGGGGGCCTGTGTGGCCGGTGGCCAACTGGCTCTTGTGGTGGTCGCTGCTCAGGGCCGGGGAGCCCGAGAGGGCCGAGCGGATGCGTCGGGAGACCTTGGATCAGCTCGCCGAAGGGGGCTTCGCCGAGTACTTCGAGCCGTTCACGGGCGAGGCGTTGGGCTCTTCGGACCAGTCCTGGACGGCAGCTGTCGCCCTCGACTTTCTGGCCGCCGGCCGCAGCAGCTAGTCTCGACTGCCGGCGAGGACCTCGGCCATCGGCGGGCGTTCGACGAGCTCCTCGACGTGCTCGCGGAGCTTGAGACCCTCCGGGGTCGCCACCGCGTGCAGATAGTCGCTGAATTGGAACAGCGAATTGGGCATCGAGGGGTCGCGGACCTGCCGGAGCCGCCCATCTTGCCTGAGCCTACGAGCAACGGCGCGCAAGACCGAGTAGCTCATACGCCCCAAGTCGAAGAGGGGCTGGTGGCGGTTCTGGCGCGTGCCGAGGTCTACTTGAGCCATCGCCCCTAAGCCCACCTTCTTGAACACGTCGATCATGACCCCCGTCTCCACCGCGTAGCCGGTAAGGAAAGGTATGGACGAAAAAAGCGCCTTGTCGGCGACAAATTCACCCGCTAGGGGCTGCACGAAGCCAGTGAGCTCGGGGTAGAAGAGGTTGAAGAGCGGCTTGGTGCTAAGCTCGGTGACCCGACCGCCTCCATCGAGCTCGACGGTCTCGTGGCTCTTGAACGGCCGCCGGAAGGCCCCCTTGACGAAGCGCACGCCGGGAACGCTGATGATCGGGCCCAAGGTGCCGTAGACGAATTGAGGCAAAAAGTCCTTCGTGTCGGCGTCGGCGAACATCACGAGGTCGCCTTTCGCCACCGAGAGGCTACGCCACATGGCGTCGCCCTTGCCGTGAGCGCCGCCGTAGTGGGAGAGCAGCTCGTTCTCTGAATAAACCTCGGCGCCGCTCCTGGCGGCCACCTCGGCGGTGCCGTCGACGGAGTCGGCGTCGACCACGAGGATCTGCTCGACGAGTGGAGCCTTCTCGTTGAGGATGTTTACCTCGTCCACGATCCCGCCGACCGTCTCGGCCACGTTGCGGCCCGGTAAGACCAGACTCACCGACAGGCCTAGCTCGCGCTTACGCCGGGCGAGCTTTTCGACGTCGCTGAACTCTTCGTAGCTGTAAGAACGCTTCTCGAACCACTCCCTGGCGTTTGCGGGCGCAAAACCCCTCTCGTTAACCTGCACAACGGGCCCCTTCCACTAGCCTTCGGCGGGTAAGCTAACGCAAAGACGTATTTTTGTCTATACATCTTTCGAACAATTTTATACGCTGGCACCCTAAAACGTGCGCTGAGACGTAATGCGCGGTATCTCCTCGATCGGGGTGATGCCGCGGGCGGCCTTGGGTAGGCTGTCGGCGCGCATCTGGAGCATGCCCTCTTTTACCGCGGCGCCCCCTATCTCGTCGGCCGACGAGCACGCGAGGGGCAAAGCCTCCACCTCGTCGGTTATAGGCGTGACCTCGTAGACGCCAGTTCGCTCGAGATACCCGGTAGCGGGTCCCTCGGCGAGAGGCTCAAGGCGCTCTCTGACTGCGAGCTGCTGGAGCTCTTGGGCTTCGGCTGCGGGCCGGACGCCCACGACGGCGGCGCCCACAAGCAGGGGGTCGGGCCCGCAAACGACGCCCGCAGGGGTGATCGCGCAGACGACGACAACGACGAAAGAACCCCCGGCAGGAGGGGCAGCCTCAAGAACGAAGTCGGCCAGGAAGCCGAAAGCGGCGACGTCAAGCAGTCGATCGACGTCAGCAACAGCGGCGACTACGCCAACCAGTGCGTGGC
>JALZFK010000235.1 GCA_030861585.1 Actinomycetota bacterium
GATGTACGCCTTCTCGCCGGGTTTTATCATGCCGTAGCGCTCGCGGGCAGCGCGCTCGACCCCGGCGGGGGTTTGGAGCTCTTCTACCATCCTCTCCTTAGCAGCGTTGTTCCTTTCGACGGTTTCGAGGCCCGAACTCAGCTGCGCGATGCGGTTCTTGCCCTCGAGTATCTGCTGTAGGGGAGACACGTAGGAGGCGAGGAGGAGTCCGACGAAGGCCGCGTACAAAATCACCTTTAGCGGCCGGGATAGACTCATAGGAGAGGCTACTCTTCTTCGCCTACCGTGTGCAATTTGAGCATGTTCGTGGAACCCGGCTTGGTACTCATCGAGCCGCCGGTGATTATAACTCGGTCGCCCCTTTCGATGTACCCGGCCCCCAGAGCGGCCCCTATCGCCTCGTCGTAGCGCTCTTCGATGTCGCCTCGCTGCTCGCCGCGTACGGCGGTGACCCCCCACACCATCGCGAGCATCCTGACCGTCGGCTCCTCGGGGCTTACGGCTAGGATCCTGTTCGGCGGGCGAAAACGCGCTACCCTTATACACGAGAGCCCGCTCTGGGTCGAGGTAATTATGGCATCGAGGGCGAGATCCTCGGCGAGTTCGCAGGCGGCGTGCGTTAACGCGTCGTAGCGGTCGCCCCGGCCCCAATCGGTGGATGCAACTATGTCCCGTCCGTAATTGATCGCCTCTTCGGCGGCCTGACAGATCCGGTCCATCTCCTCCACGCTCTGCGACGGGTAGCTCCCCACCGCGGTCTCGCCCGAGAGCATCACCGCGTCGGCCCGGTCGAAGATGGCGTTCGCCACATCCGAGACCTCGGCACGGGTGGGCCGCGGGTTGCGGATCATGGACTCCAGCATCTGGGTCGCAACGATGACCGGTTTGCCGAGGCGCCTGCAGCGGGCCACGATGCGCTTCTGCTCTATGGGCACCCGCTCGGCCGAGAGCTCGACCGCAAGGTCTCCACGAGCCACCATGATACCGTCGGAGGCTTGCAAGATATCCTCGATATCCTCTATCGCTTCGTGCTTCTCTATCTTGGAGATCAACGGGATGTTCCCGCCGAACTCCCTTATACGTTCCTTGACCTCCTTGACCTCGTCTCCCGAACGAACGAACGAAGCCGCGACCCAATCCGGCCCGAGCTCCTCGACCCCGAAGCGCAAATCTTCGAGGTCCTTATCGGTGAGGCCCCCAACGGAGAGCGAAGAGTCCGGGAAATTCAAACCCTTGTGCGAGGAGATCCGGCCACCGTTCACGACCCTGCAGACGACCTCGCCGTCTTGGATCCCCTCGACTTTAAGCTCCATCAGCCCATCGTCCATGAGGATGCGGTGGCCGGTCTCGACGTCTTGGGCGATCTGCTCGTAGGAGGTCGATAGCCGGCTGGCGTCGCCCACGAAATCTCCCGGCGCTATGATCACTCGGCTCTCCTCGGCGAGCTCCGTCTCGCCGACAACCTCGCCAAGCCTTATCTTCGGCCCCTGTATGTCTTGCATCACCGCCACGTTACGGCCCAAAGACTCCGCCGCCGCGCGCACGAAGTGGGCGTTCTTCAGGTGCCCCTCGTGCTCGCCGTGGCTGAAGTTCAGGCGCGTCACGTCCATCCCGAGGCGCACCAGCTCCCGAATCGCCTCCTCCGTCGAGGTTGCGGGCCCCAAAGTGGCAACTATCTTCGTCCGACGCTCCATCGGTCACGCCCTCCCCCGCCGCGGGTTAAAGGCTGCTCGTCCCGGATAGTACGCGGCGCTTCCCAAGGCCTGCTCTATCCGGAGAAGCTGGTTGTACTTCGCGACGCGCTCGCCGCGAGCCGGCGCCCCCGTCTTTATCTGTCCGGCGTTCACCGCGACGGCCAGATCCGAGATAGTCGCGTCTTCGGTCTCCCCGCTCCGGTGACTGATCATGGTCGTATACCCCGACTTGTGCGCGAGATCCATCGTCTCGAAAGTCTCCGTAAGCGTCCCGATCTGGTTCACCTTAACCAGGATGGAGTTGCCCACTCCCTCGTCTATCCCTCGGGCGAGTATCTTGGGATTGGTCACGAAAAGGTCGTCCCCGACGAGCTGCACCCTTCCTCCAAGCTCCTCGGTGATGAGCGACCAGCCCTCCCAGTCGTTCTCGGCGAGGCCATCCTCGATGCTCAGAATAGGGTACTCGTCCACGAGCCTCACGTAGTACTCGACCATCTCCTCTCGCGAGAGGCTCTTCCCTTCGCCGGAAAGTTCGTAGAGGTCATTCTCGTAAAACTCGGAGGCTGCGGGGTCCAATGCGAACGCCACCTGCTCGCCCAAAGCGTACCCGCTCCTCTCCACGGCCCCCGCCATCAAGGCAAGCGCCGCCCCATTGTCGTCCAGGTCCGGCGCGAAGCCACCCTCGTCCCCGATGCCGCCCGAAAGCCCCTTTTCGGAGAGGAGTTTCTTGAGGCCCTGGTAGATCTCGGCGACGGCCCGCAAGGCTTCGGCGAAACCCTCGAAGCCGACCGGCACTACCATGAACTCCTGGAAGTCCACGTTGTTCGCGGCGTGAGCCCCTCCGTTGAGGATGTTCGCACATGGTACCGGCAAGGTGTACGCCCCCGGGCCGCCCAGGTAGCGAAAGAGCGGCAGCCCCGCCGACTCCGCCGCCGCCTT
>JALZFK010000243.1 GCA_030861585.1 Actinomycetota bacterium
CCGCGTATACGGGCCTGAATGTTCTCCTCGGCTTCGTCTTCCGGCATCCCCTCGAAGACCTCCGCGAGCATCTCCTCGTACGCATCGAAGGCTGGCCCTATGGGGATCACCCAACTATCTATCCCGAGGTTCTCTATGATCGCCTGCGCGTCGGCGTTGCTCTCCTCGGAGGTGTACTCGCTGGGCATGAGGACGCCGGTCACGTTCTCGGGGCCTAAAGCCCGGGCCACGATGGCGGCGCCGGCCGAGGAATCTATGCCGCCGGAGAGCCCGAGGACGGCCCGCGAAAAGCCGTTCTTTCGGAAGTAGTCCCTCAAACCCAGGACCAGGGCTTCGAGCACCTCGCCCTCCTCGGAAAGTGCGGGCTCTATCCGGTACTCGACGTTGGGCACGTCGGTCATCTCGATCGGTGTCCCTGGCTCGGGGGGCAAAACCTGGATAACCTCGGGGGCACGGTTAGCCTTCTCTTTGCGAAGTAGCGGTTCCTGGAGGTGGTGGATGAGGGCTTCTTCGGGGTAGATGTTTGCGAAGAGGAGGTCCTCCTCGAACTGCTTGGCGCGGGCAATGAGGCGGCCTTCGGGATCGAAGACGACCGAGTGGCCATCGAAGACGAGTTGGTCCTGACCGCCGACGAGGTTGCAGAAGATGACGTAGCAACCGTAATCCGAGGCCCTCACGCTGAGCATCCTCTCCCGAAAGTCGCCCTTGAGACGGTGGTACGGGGAGGCGGAGACGTTCAGCAGCACGTTCGCGCCTCCTATGGCCTGCTCGCGGGGGGGACCTCCCGGGTACCAGATGTCCTCGCAGATGCTCAACCCCACGAGGGTATGGCCTATCTTGAGGATCGGGGGGGCGTCCGAGCTCTCGCGGAAGTAGCGGTTCTCGTCGAAGACGCTGTAGTTGGGCAGGTAATGCTTGTAGTAACGGTACACGATCTCACCGCCCGAGACGACGGCGCAGGCGTTGTAGAGGTCCCCGTTGAGATCCACGAACCCGATCGCCGCTACGACCCCCTCCGGCACCTTCCCGGCGAACTCCCCCAAAGCGTCCAGGTTATCCCGGATAAAGCTCGGCCGTAGAAGAAGATCCTCGGGTGGGTAGCCGGTTACGGTGAGCTCCGGGAAGGCGACGAGCCCGGCGCCCTCCTCCACCGCCTGGTCCAAAGCGTCAGCGGCCTTCTCGACGTTACCCCACACGTCGCCCACCACGGTGTCGATCTGAGCCAGCGCGACCTTCATCTCCTAACCTCCATCTCCCTGCCTTCGTCTTCCTATGATAACCCCTGATGTCACCCTGTAGCGGCAACGTCTTCCGGCCGCAAAAACGCGCGGCCTCCTGGGATAGAATCGCGATGTGGCCGCTAGAGGAGACCAATCGCACGCCAAAGATTTACGTCCGAACCCTTCGGTGGCTACCCTGCGCGGCGCGGCGTTAGCGGCCGGACTGCTCGAGAACGCCTGCGCGCCGGGGTCCGGTGATCCCCTGCGGCTCGAGGTTATACGAACGCTGGCGCGAGACTTAAAGGAGGAGCTTGAGGCTCTGGCCGCCTTAGCGGAGGTGGAAGCGGGCGCGTCGCGGATTGAGGCGGTAGAAGGAGCCCTCCGGGCGGCCGATGTAGCCAACCTTGCGGCCTGCGTAGTCCCGGAGCTCCTCGAAGCCCGCGTCCCGGAAGTGGCCGCGGCTACGTACCTGGCCGTCGGAGCCGTTCGGGCTTTGGAGGTCCTCATCGAAGCCGGTATCGAGGATTCGCCCGAATGCCAGACCTCGTACGCCCTCAAAGATGCTCGGGGAGCTGCGTGGCGGGCCCAGCTCGCCGCCCGGCAAGTCGGCGAATCTTTGGGGAAGGCGGGTTAGGAGAGGGCCTCGGGAGGTTCGCCGGCCAAAGTCGCGCGTGCCGCCCGCGCCGCCCGCAGCAAATAGTTGTCCTCGTCAGGGATGAAGTCGGTGAGTCGCAACGAAACGAGAGACGCCCTTCCGCCCGTCCACTCCTCCGCCGCGATTTCGGTCCCTCCGTATAGCGGAGGGACGTCGTCTAGCCGGAGGCGCAAAACGGCGGCGACCTCTTCCTCCTGCAGGCGCAGGTCTCCGGGGGAGAGTGCTCTTACGACGAGCAGAAAAACCTCCTGGAACTCGCGGTCCAGGCCGAACGGTGTCTCTTTTTCGACCTTGCGGGTCCCGAGTGAAACCAGCTCGTCGGCCACGACCGTCAGGCCCAGCTCCTCCTCGACCTCCCGAGTACCGTCGAGCACCGACTCTCCAACCCCGAGATGGCCACCGACGGTTACGTCCAACTTGTTCGGCCAAGTGTCCTTCCCAACCGCGCGCCGCTGCACGAAGAGGTACGGCCCGTCAGAGGCGGTTTTAGGGGCTGCGATCCAACAGTGAAAGCACCGGTGCCACAGCCCCATCCGGTGTGCCTGGCTCTTCCACGCGACCCGGCCGGTCTTCTCCCCATGCGCGTCCAGAACGTCAACTTTCTCATCCACCGGCATAGGGTAGCACCCAGCTACCAGCGACCAGCAAGACAACGGCTAATAGCCGATCTCCGCCTTCCGGTAACCTGTTTCTTTCAGTTGGTAGCGCTGGACTATCGGAATGACCTCCGCTCCGGGTATCCACCCTCCCCCACACGGGAGAGGCCGCGACCAACCCCATCAGTAACGCCAGACCGGCGAAGATCAAAAACCTTCGTGTACCAGCGCTTCGCAACTTACTCATAGCACGCCTTATCTCCAGGACCCGGTCGTCTGTCTGTTTCTGCTCCCCACCGCGATCGATAGCCTTTGCCTTCGATACCATTCTCCACAAATCGACGATGCCAGAATACCTTTTTAAGAGAACGTCTTGGGAAAATCGCTCTACCAGCGAGCGGACGCCCCAGATAACAGGTTTGCCAAAGAGGATGGGATGGGATATCTTCGAGGACATCATCGTGGAACGCGACGAGACACAAAGTACCGGCGCGCTACCGGGTTCCTCCGTTAGGGTCTCCCGGTGGCGCGGAACGTCGCGTTCGATAGGGAGTATTTCTTGGAAGAGATAATTTTCTCCGGGCTCAAGCTCCTCGCCGCGCTTTTCTTAGTGCTCTTGAATGGCGTATACGTCGCGGCGGAGTTCGCGTTCGTCAAGATACGCCAGACCCGGGTGGACAAGATGGTGGAGGAAGGACGGGCCTCGGCGAGGATGGTCAAGGAGGCTACCCAGGAGCTCGATTCCTACCTAGCCGTGAGCCAGTTGGGGATCACGATCTCCTCCCTGGGCTTGGGCGCTTTAGGCGAGCCCGCCATCGCTGTCCTCATCGACCCGCTGCTCGCGCCTTTGCTCCCGGAGAGCATCGTCCATGCCGTCGCTTTCGCCATAGGGTTCGGGATAATCACTTTCTTGCACGTGGTTTTCGGGGAGCTGGCCGCCAAGACCATAGCCATCCAGAGCGCCGAGAGGATCTCGCTCATGGTGGCGCCGTTCATGAAGTTTTGCTACTACCTCTTCCTACCCGGGATCTTCGTTTTCAATGGGACCGCCAACCTCTTCACCCGGGCTTTGGGCTTCCGGCCGGCCTCCGAGAGCGACGAGACCCACACGGAGGATGAGCTGCGCACGCTCATCACCCAGTCGGCCCGGCAGGGGATGCTAGAGAGCGACGAAGAGGCCAGGGTCAAGGCCGTCTTCGAGCTAGACGAAAAAGTGGCCCGTGAGATAATGGTCCCCCGCCCCGATACCGTGACGCTCCCGGCGGATATGCCTTTGAGAGAGCTAGTCTCCGTCGCGGCGGCGGGGAACTACACCCGGTACCCGGTCTACGAGGGGGACTCGCCCGACCAAATTGTCGGGGCGGTGCACGTCAAGGACGTTTTGCGCACGGTCGAGTCCGAGGAGGGACTCGACGCAAACATAACGGCCCGCGACCTCATGCGCGAGGTCCTTACGGTCCCGGAAAACAGGCTCATAGACGACATCCTCGAGGACTTCCAGGAGCAGGAGCTACAGATGGCCATCGTCATAGACGAGTGGGGATCGTTCGAGGGGCTCTTCACCTTGGAGGACATCATCGAGGAGATTGTCGGCGAGATCCGGGACGAGTTCGATGAGGAGGAACCGGCCGTCCGCAAGTTGGGCGACGGCTCATACATGGTAGACGGGCGCATCCCGATAGGGGTGGTCAACGAGGCTTTGGACTCCGGGTTCGAGAGCGAGGACTTCGACACCATAGGTGGCCTGGTCCTCGGGCAGCTCGGACGCCCGCCCGAGGTCGGTGATGAGATCTTCCTGGACGGCTACGTCCTCCATGTCGATGAGGTGGACGGTCCCCGTGTCGCCCAGGTTGTCGTCCGGAAGAAGAAGCACGACGAGGGGGACGCCTCCGGGGAAGAGGAGTAGTCGCCCCACTACAGCGCGCTAACAAAATTTGTTTCAGGGGTGCGCCGGGTTAGCGTTGTAGTTCTTTGGGTAGTTGTACGCTGAACTTCCCCAGGTAATTTACCCTGTTAGCCATTTGATAGGGCGTCCTCCGCGCTGCGAGCGTGGTGAAGGAGGTAGTTCGAATGGCAGGTAGGCGAGTACTGCGATTCGCCGGAATCAGCGTCATCTTGTTCGTAGCTGGACTAAGTCCCGGCATCTTCGTCAGACGCCCGGACGTAGTAGCCCCTAGCTCAAGTACCCAGGAAGTGCACCGCTACTTTAGCGAGGGGCCAGATCTGTTCGTGATGGGCAACGGAATGGCCTTCATCTTGGCCGCCTTCTTTTTTCTGTGGTTCCTAGGTATGCTGCGAAGCGCCGAAGGGGAGGAGGTCGGGTTCTCCTTCGGCGCGCTGATGAGGCGACTGATGTTTATAACGCTGGAGCTAGCGGGAGCGGCTGCCGAGGTCGTTTACCCGGCAAGCCTAGCTCGTTTTGAGAACTTCCAGACTGATGCTCAGATAGCCTTCCATTCGCTGCAGCTTTCCGGATGGCTTTACAACTTCGCCTGGGTCGGCCTGGCGGTGTTGATAGCCGCAGCCTCGGTGCTGGCGTTCGGCAAAGAGTTGGCACCTGGAGTTCCTTCTCAAGAAGGAGCCAGAAGGTTTTTGTGTAAGAGAGCTTACGAGAACGAGACGTAGATGGTAACTGCCACAAGCGTTATGATGAGACTCAAGATCAGGAGCTCTCTCAAGGTTCCACACCTCCCTCGACAAGTCTCCGGCTCTGTTCTTGCAAAGCGTAGAGCCGGGCGTAGAGACCCCCGG
>JALZFK010000275.1 GCA_030861585.1 Actinomycetota bacterium
GCCTTGTCCCTTTCAGGTCAGGCGCTTGGAGGGTCCAAGCACGTACTCCCCGTCCTCGCCCCGGGCGAGCGCTGCGGCGCCGAGCACGCCGGATGCCGGACCCAGGCTGGCCTCTTGTATCTCGACCAGATCACGTGAAGGGGAGCGTGCCCTGAGCTGAACCTCCTTGCGCGCGGGTTCCAAGATAAGCTCTCCCGCCCGGGAGGCGCCGCCGCCGACGGCAACGACCTCCGGATTGAAGATGTTCACGAACCCCGCCAGGCCGATTCCTAGCCATACGCCGGTCTCTTGCAAAACCTGCAAGGCTGCCTCGTCGCCCTCTTGAGCTAGTCTCGTCACGTCCTCCCCCAGCACTCGCCTTTCGATAGCGAGCCGCCCCAACGCCGAGTCCGGCCGATCGCTTGCGACCTCGCGGGCGCGGCGCTCGATGGCGGTGCCCGAGGCGAGCGCCTCGAGGCAGCCGTAGTTGCGGCAGCCGCAGCGCGGTCCCGTGGGATCGATCGTCACGTGCCCCAGCTCCCCGCCCGCACCCTGGGAGCCCCTCAACAGCACGCCGTGGGTGATGACCCCGCCGCCGACCCCGGTACCGAGGGTTAGGAAAACCAAGTGCTCGACGTCTTTGCCGGCACCAAACTGGAACTCGCCCCAGGCTGCCGCATTCGCGTCGTTCTCTACCGTGACCGACAGGCCGGCCCTACGATCTATCTCCTCGTCCAGGCGGATGTTCTCTATCTCGTGAAGGTTGGGCGAGAAGACGACCTTGTTCTCCGCGGCCAGGATGAGACCCGGAACCGCCAGGCACACCCCGCCCACCTCGAAGCCGTCCTTGACCTCCGTGATCGCCCTGGCGATTGTTTCTACCAACCGGTTCGGCGGGCCCGCCTGGGTCGGGTACCTCGCCTCGTTCAGAATACTGCCCTCGGGAGAGACCACCGCGGCGGCGATCTTTGTCCCGCCCACGTCCACTCCTACGGCGTTCATCCTCTACCTCCTCTTCCCCTTCGGAGCTTCTGCCTACCCCTTCTCGGCGCGACACCATCAGTCAGCCGCTCCTCGTCGTCGGCGTATGCCAGACCGAGGGCCGCCATGTTGCCCACCTTCGCCGCCTGCACGCCGTTCGCGGCGCCCTCGATCACGAAGCTCTCCCCGAGAGAGGTGCCCTCAGCTCCTGAGGCTCCTACTACCCCACGGCCCCGCCGGCTATAACCTCCGGTACAGTGAGCGTTACATGCCGGCGGGCGCGTGATCGAGGCGGGCAACACCGCTCTCCATAGCAGCCTGCTTCACAGCCTCGGCGACCTGCTCGTGTACGTTCGGATCGAGCGCGTTGGGAACGAGACCCGAGTCGGCCTCGAAGGAGGCGATAGCTTCGGCCGCAGCGAGCTTCATGGGCAGATTGATCTCTGTGGCCCCGGCTAGTAGCGCCCCGCGGAAGATGCCGGGGTAGCCGAGAACGTTGTTCACGATCGTCCCGTCGGAGGCGAAGGCCGCCCCCGCTTCGACCGCTACCTCGGGATCTATCTCGGGGTAGGGGTTGGTGAGCGCCAGGATCACCTGCCCACAACGCACCATCTCGGGCTTGATGAGCTCTGGCTTCCCCGTCGTCGCCACCACTACGTCTGCCTCCCGCATGACGGTCTCCATGTCGGTGATCTCGATACCCTTTGCACGGGCGCGCTCGTGGGTTTCTTCGTTCGGGTCAGAGGCCAAGACCCGGCGCACCTTCCCGTCCAACATCAGCGCGGCAATCCCGAATCCTGCGGCCCCGAGTCCAATCTGGCCAACGACCGCATTCTCCAGTTCGAGGTTCGCCTCACGACAGGCGATGATGACTGCCGCCAGCGTCACGACGGCGGTGCCGTGTACATCGTCGTGCATTACGGGCTGAGGTAGGGCCTCTATGAGCCGTGCCTCTACCTTGAAGCACTCGGGTGCTGAGATGTCCTCCAGGTGAATACCGCCGAAGGTGGGCGCTATCCGCACCACCGTCTCTACGAATGCGTCCACATCCTTTGCGTCGATCAGTATTGGCATTGCGGAGATGCCCACAAGCTGGTGGTAGAAGACTGCTTTGCCCTCCATCACCGGCATCGAGGCGAGCGGCCCGATGTCGCCCAAACCCAGAACGCGCGTGCCGTTCGTGCAGATAGCGACGCTGCGTCCGATCATAGTCAACTCGCTCGCCAGCGGGGGGTCATCGGCGATGGCCATACATGCCCGGGCAACACCGGGAGTATAGACGTCGCGCATGTCCTGCACCGTCTTCACCGGTCTCGTTGCCCGGATAGAGAGCTTGCCGCCCTCATGCCGCAGGAGCGCCCGGTCGCGCCACCACAGTACCTTGACACCCTCGAGCTCGTTTAGAACATGTGCGATGTGCTCGGCCTGATCCTGGCCCTCGACTTCGAGCGTGATCTCGCGGATAGAGAAGCGTCGACCCACGCTAATCGTGACCATCTCCCCAATCAAGCCGCCCCCCGAAGCGATCGTTCCGGCGACCCTGGCCAGCTGCCCCCTGCGGTGTGGCATCTGGATGCGGTAAGTGTAGTCTAGCAGCATGG
>JALZFK010000293.1 GCA_030861585.1 Actinomycetota bacterium
AGAACGTCGAGATAGCTGTCCCCGTCGAGAACCGTCCCGGCGTCTTCGCACAAGTCACGACCCTCATGGGTTCCAACGACATCAACATCCACGACCTTTACGTAAGGCACTCCGATACCGAGCACGCCGCCCTCGTCCTCACCCTGGACGCGGAAGCGCTCCAGTTGGCTCGGGAACTGCTCCGGGAGGCAGGATTCGGGGTCGAAACCTTAGGCTAAAACGAGGTAAGAGAAGATATCAACGACTCGGCACCGGAGAAGTTGCGGCAGCTACTCGACGGGTTACGGGCGCCGCTCGGCGCGGTCTTCCTCGCCGCGTACGCATACTCGTCCCTCGTGTCGGGATCATACGGGACGCTCCTCTTCCTGGGCACGGGAGCCATTCTTTACGCGCTCTCGATGCCGTGGACGAGCACATTTCACAAGGTACTCGCGCTCGTCGCGTTCGCGGCGTTTGGAGTGTTGCTCTTGTCGGGACAGTTCGAGGTCGGGGAGTTCTTCGAGGGGCTTCCGATCTACTTCAACATCGTCGCGGTACTCCTGGTCTTGAGCATCGCCGGGTATCCGATCCGGGCGGAGCGGTTCGAGGCCCAGATCCGGGCTCTTATGGCGATGATGACCCATCGAGGCGTAGGGGTAGGAGCCACGGCGGGGGCTCTGGGGCACGTCTTAGGAGCGGTGTTGGACGTCGGGTCGTTCGTCCTGGCAGACGTGGTTTTGCACCGCGCCGTCTCCAAAGGGCGCGTCGAAGCCCTGGTGTGGGCGGCTCGGGGTTTCTCGTTCTCCCCGCTCTGGACCAACTTGAACGTGTTTACGGTGACGACGGTCATGTTGACCGGCGTCTCCTATCCGGACCTCCTCGCGGTCACCCTCCCGTTCGTGATACTGGGCCTCGCCGTAACGCTCCTCTTCGCCCAACGCGACAAGGGTGAGGTGAGCGAATCCGCGGAGACGCTTAACCGGGGAGCGGTCGCGGTGCTCCTCTACCCCGTGCTGCTGGTCGCGGCGGTCGCGCTCGTGAGCGTGCTACTTCCCGAACTCCACCTGACGATGGTTATCGCGGGGACGGTCGCGGTGGTCGTCGTTCTCATCGCCGCCCTGGCGACCGTGCTGCTGCGCGAAACCACGCCAGTCCGCAGGCTCGCCCGCGAGACGAGCGATTCGCTCGTCGGCTCCCATGCCGAGTTTGCCCTCTTCGGGTCGGCGGGCGTTCTCGTGCTCTCGCTCGAAGGGCTCGGGGCGCTCGCCCCGGTTGGTTACCTGTTCGACTCACTCCCCCCGGTTCTCGTGGCGCCGGCGCTGGCACTCGCGATGGCGCTAGGCTGGACGGCTGGCATACACGTGATCCCGCTGGCGCTCCTGATCGACGCCGCGTTTCCCCTCGATAGCGGGCCAAGCCCTGCGTTGTGGGCGGCTGCGATACTGCTCGGCGCCCAGGCCGTCATGCTGCTCACCCCCTTCTCCAACGCGACCACCATGCTATCGCGGCTCACGGGGTTGCACCCGCTGGAGATCGGACCTAAAAGAAACAAGAGGTTCGGCCTCTTCGTGGGTATCGCTGGATTCCTCTACTTGGGGCTCCTGACCTTGCTGCTTCTGTAAGAGATTTATCTTTCGCGGATCCCGAAGAACTTGGCGATCGCACGGTTGGCAAGATCTGGCTTCTCGTAGTGGACGAAGTGTCCCGCATCCGGCGCCGACGTGAACTTGCAATCCGCGAAATAGTCCCCGAGCCGGTCGGCCCACTCCACCTTGAGCACACTGTCGCTGACCCCCCATAGAACGCGGGTGGGGATCTCTATCTTCGGTTGTTCGGGCGGACCGTGGCGTATCAATCCGATCCGGGACTCGTTGGTGGCGATGTACCAGTTGAACCCCCCCTGAAGGTTACCAGGCTTCATGAAGTTCTCGACCCACGCGTCCAGGTCCTGGTCGAAGAAGCCGGGCTCGTGGGCCCAGTGGTCGAGGAAGTGGCGGATGTAAGTCACGCAGGTCTTCGGGTTCTCGCCCACCAGGGAGGCGACCCAGGGTTGCTGGTTAAAGGTCTGGTACCAGATCTCGTTGACCTGATCCGGCTCGACCCAGCGCCTCCCGATCCCCGGGTACGGACAGTTGAAGAAGAACAATCCCGTAAGACGATCGGGGTATTTCCACGCGAAGCCCTGCGCGACGTACGCCCCCACGTCGTGGCTGACGACGCCGAACTTCTCGAACCCGAGCCCGTCAGCAAGGCCCCGAAGATCTTCCACGAAGTCGTCGAGGAGCCTACTCGGCGGGTCGGGCAACCCGGGCTTCTCGGTGTCGCCGAACCCGCGTAGGTCGGGCACTACGACGTCGAAATGCTCGGCTAGCGGCAAGATGTTCTTACGCCATACCAACCAGAACTCCGGCCAGCCGTGCAACAGTATCAGGGGAGGGCCGCTGCCATGGCGGACGTAGTGAACCTCGATGCCGTTGGCATCGAGGTACCGGTGATTCCACGCCGGTTCGCCCAAAGCGGCTTCCTTAGCGTTGAGCTCGGCTCTCACGTTTGAAGGTTCTCGAAGATGCCCGCTGCGCCCATGCCGCCGCCGATGCACATGGTCACCATGCCGTATCTCGAGCTCCGCCGCCTCATCTCGTTCATCAGCTGGACAGTGAGTTTGGAGCCGGTGGCACCCATCGGGTGGCCGAGCGCGATCGCGCCGCCGTTCACGTTCATCTTATCGAGGTCCAAGCCCACCTCCCGGACGCAGGCCAGCGCCTGCGCCGCGAACGCCTCGTTGAACTCGATGAGGTCTATGTCCTCGAGCGAGAGCCCGGTAAGCTTTAGGACTTTGGGGATTGCGACGCTCGGCCCCATGCCCATGATCTCCGGTCTCACACCCTCCACTGCGAACCCGACGAAGCGGGCGAGCGGTTCGAGCCCGAGTTCCTCGGCCCTTCCCCGCTCCATCACGACGACCGCCGCGGCCCCGTCGCTCGTCTGGGAGGAGTTGCCGGGGGTGACGGTGCCGTCTTTCTGGAAGACCGCGGGGAGCTTGGCGAGCTTTTCGAGCGAGGTGTCGCGCGGTCCCTCGTCCCGTTCGAAGGTTGTCTCCATGTGCTGCGGCTCTCCGTTGTCGTCCACCCAGTCGAGCTTCACGTCGAGCGGCACGATCTCTTCGTCGAAGAGCCCGGATTCTACTGCCTCGCCCGCGAGCGTGTGGCTTCTCAGGGCGAACTCGTCTTGGTCCTCGCGGGAGACCTCATACTCCTTTGCGACCTGCTCTGCCGTCAGGCCCATCCCCATGTAGACCTCCGGGTTGGTCTCCACAAGCGTGGGGTTCGGAGAGAAGAGCGGCATCTCCAAAGTCGAGGACATGTGCTCGACGCCACCCGAGACTATGGCGGTTGCGTAACTGGCCATGATCCTCTCTGCGGCGTTCGCGATGGTCTGCAAGCTCGAGGAGCAGAACCGGTTCACGGTCTGCGCCGGCACGGTTTCCGGCAGCCCGGCCCTTATCGAAGATTGCCGGGCGATGTTGTAGCCCTGAGGACCCTCGGGCATCGCGCACCCGATGATGACGTCCTCGACCTCCGAAGGATCCAGGCCGTCCGCCCGACTCAGCGCCTCTTTTATACAA
>JALZFK010000326.1 GCA_030861585.1 Actinomycetota bacterium
CTAAGGCCCGTGGTTAGGTCGGACTTTACTGACACCATTTTGACACCACTGCACCACGGCAATCCGCTGCAACACACTTCTGCGGATTATGGTCCCGAAGGTCATAAGGTGGAGCCCGCTCGGTAACCCTTCCTGAGAGTTCTACGAAAGGGGGAGAGTGCCCAGACCGCATCGGCTGTTTTGCAACCGCTCGAGCGCAAGCCAGAGACGCAGCCACCGTGTTGGCGCATAGGGCGCCTTAGCAGCTTACGCCCTTAGCGCACGGGAGCGGGCGGGGCCGGAGCGGCTGTTATAATCTTCGTCGGATCTTTTCAGGCGAGCGAGAGTGGTGGAATGGTAGACACGCTAGATTTAGGATCTAGTGCCTTCGGGCGTGCGGGTTCAAGTCCCGCCTCTCGCACAGTGCTCGGGGTGGGGCTCGTGGAAGCGGCCAAGAAGAGTTGGGGCATATGACGGTGAACGTTACGAAACTCGAAGACAACAAGATCCGCCTCGACGTCGAGGTCTCGCCAGAGGCGGTCAAGAAGGGTGTGGAAGCGAAGATCCGCGAGCTAAGGGGCAAGGTAAGGGTACCAGGCTTCAGGCCGGGCAAGGCGCCCCGGCGTGTGATCGAGAACCGCGTCGGCCGCGACTACATCTATATGGAGGCGCTGCAGGACGAGTTGCCGCGCTGGTACTCCGAGGCGGTAGTCGAGAGCAACCTTAGGCCAATAGATCGGCCGGAGATCCACTTCGACGAGCCTTTGGACGAGCAGACGGGCTTCAAGTTCTCTGCCACCATCGAGGTGCGTCCCGAGGCGGATCTGGGGCCCTACAAGGGCGTGGAGGTGCCTCGCCGAGAGGTCGAGATCGCAGAAGAGCGCGTCGATGAGACGCTGGACGAGCTCCGGGGCCAGTTCGCGACACTCGCGGCAGTCGAGGGGCGGCCGGTTCAAGAGGGCGACTTCGTGATCTTGGACTACAAGGGCGAGAGGATGACGGGTGGTCCTCTGGAAGGGGCCGAGGCCGAGGACTACATGCTGGAGGTCGGGGGCGGGGAGCTACTGGAAGACTTCGAGAAGAACCTCGTCGGGATGAACGCGGGGGAGCGCAAGCAGTTTGGGGTGACGTTCCCGATGGACTACGACGAGGAGGCGCTCAGAGGACAGTCGGTCCTGTTTCGGGTGCACGTAAAGGAGATCAAGGAACGTGATCTGCCTCCTTTGGACGACGAGTTCGCCAAGGAGGCGAGCGAGTTCGAGACCATCGAGGAGTTTCGGGGGGGCGTCCGGGAACAGCTAGAGGCCGAGGCCGAGCGGAGGGTCGCGGGCGAGTTCCGGATGCGGGTCCTCGAGGCCGTAGCGGAAGGGGCCGAGGTCGAGGTCCCCGAGGTTATGGTAGAGGATAAGGCCCGGGAAATGGTCGAGAGCTTCGAGCGGAGCATCCGGGCGCAGGGGATAGAGCCGGAGCATTACTACCAGTTGGCCGGGTCGAGTCCTGAGGAGGTCAAGGAGCGCGTGCGGGACGATGCGGCCGACACGGTCAAGAAGGAGCTCGTCCTGGACGCGGTCACGGTGGCAGAGGGTATCGCGGCCGACGAGGAGGCCGTTATGCACGAGGTAGGTCACCTCGCCGAAGACTCGGGACGTAGTCCTGGGGAGATCGCCGAGACCATGCGAAAGAACGGCACCTACCAGCTCCTCGAAGAGGAGATAACCCGTCAGAAGGCGCTTGACTTCATTACCGAGAACGCTGTGCCGGTTCCGATGCCCGAAGAAGAGGAAGCCGAGGGGCTAGAGGACGGGGCGGGCGAAGGCACTGAGGAGGCAGAGGTCGAAACCGTCGAAGCCGCCGCCGGGCAGGCCAGCGAGGCCCGAGCAGAGCAGATAAAAGGAGAGGAATAAAGGCATGAACTACGATCCCAAAGCAGTAATCCCTTACGTCATCGAGCAGAGCCCGCGTGGGGAGCGGGCGATGGATATCTACTCGCGGCTCTTGAAGGACAGGATCATCTTCTTGGGTACCCCGGTCGACGACCAGGTGGCGAACGCGATCATGGCGCAGCTTCTCCACCTCGAGAGCGAGGACCCCGAGCAGGACATCAACTTGTACATAAACTCCCCCGGTGGGAGCGTTTCGGCCGGGCTCGCCATCTACGACACGATGCAGTTCGTCAAGCCGGATATCGTCACGACGGCCTTGGGGATGGCGGCCTCGATGGGAGCCTTCCTCCTGGCGGCGGGGACGAAGGGCAAGAGGAACGCGCTGCCCAACACGCGGGTACTCTTGCACCAGCCTAGCGTCGGGGGCCTTGCGGGGCAGGCGTCGGATGTGCAGATTCACGCCGAGGAGCTCATAAGGACTAAGCGGCGCTTAAACGAGATCCTGGCGGAGAACACGGGCCAGCCCTACGAGAAGATAGAGCGCGACACCGATCGCGACTACATAATGGGCCCCGATGAGGCCATAGAATATGGTGTGATCGACAACATCGTCCGGCAACATTAAGAAACGTAGCGAAGGGGAGGACGCAAGCGTATGAGGGACCCGTCGGACCAGCTGCAGTGCTCTTTTTGTGGGAAGAGCCAGCGCCAGGTTAGGAAGCTCATAGCCGGACCCGGCGTCTACATCTGCGACGAGTGCATCGAGCTCTGCAACGAGATCATCGACGAGGAGTTCTCCGGACCCGAGGTCCTGAAGGAAGACGACCTCCCCAAGCCTCGTGAGATCAACCGCATCCTCAACGAGTACGTCATTGGCCAGGAGGAGGCCAAAAGGGTCCTGGCGGTGGCGGTCTACAACCACTACAAGCGCATCGGCATGGGCCCCGAATCCTCCGATGGCACCGAGCTCCAGAAGTCCAACATCCTCCTCATAGGGCCGACCGGCTCGGGCAAAACGCTGCTCGCGCAAACGCTCGCCAAGATCCTCAACGTCCCCTTTGCCATAGCCGACGCGACGGCCTTGACCGAGGCAGGCTACGTCGGCGAGGACGTCGAGAATATCCTCTTAAAGCTGATACAGGCCGCCGACTTCGACGTAAAGAAGGCGGAGACGGGGATCATCTATATCGACGAGATCGACAAGATCGCCCGCAAGTCCGACAACCCCTCTATAACCCGCGATGTCTCCGGTGAGGGCGTTCAGCAGGCCTTGCTTAAGATTTTGGAAGGCACAGTCGCCTCGGTGCCGCCTCAAGGAGGGCGCAAGCATCCGCATCAGGATTTCCTCCAGATAAACACGAAGAACGTCCTCTTTATCTGCGGTGGGGCGTTTGGGGGCCTGGAGGAAGTGATCCGGCAGCGCATAGGCAAGAGGAGCATCGGGTTCGGGAGCGGCGTGGACGAGCGTCTCACGGAGGAGCAGGACGCCATCCTGGAGCATGTACAGCCGGAGGATCTACTTAAGTACGGTCTGATCCCGGAATTCGTGGGACGCTTGCCGATCATCTCTACCTTGCGGAGCCTGGACGAGGAGGATCTCGTGCGGATCCTCACCGAACCCAAGAACGCCCTGGTTCGCCAGTACCGGCAGTTCTTCCGCTACGACAAGGTGGATCTCGCCTTCACCGACGAGGCGCTCAAGGCGGTCGCGAAGTTTGCGTTGGAACGGGGGACGGGGGCGCGGGGCCTCCGGAGTATCCTGGAGACGGCACTCCTACCGACTATGTACGAGCTGCCGAGCCGGTCGGACGTGGCCAAGTGCGTCGTGGATGCGGATACCGTTCGGGAAGGGGTGCAGCCCACCATCGTGACCGCCTCGGGCCAGTCGAAGTACGCCTACGACGAAGAGACCGCCTAGAAGAGTCATAAGCTGCCCTTGAGTCAGGCGGAGATACCCAAAACCTACGACCCCCGCGCCGTAGAAGGGCGTGTCTATGAGGAGTGGGAGCGCGCGGGCGCTTTCGAGGCCGATCCTAGCTCGCAGAAAGAGCCCTATTGCATCGTGATTCCCCCACCCAACGTTACGGGTGCTCTGCACATGGGCCACGCATTAAACAACACGATCCAGGACGCGCTTGTTAGGCGGGCGCGGATGAAAGGCTACGAAGCCTTGTGGCTGCCGGGCGTGGACCACGCGTCAATAGCCCTCCAAAACGTCGTCGAGCGCAAACTCTTGCGCGAGGAGGGCAAGACGCGGTGGGACCTCGGGAGGGAGGCTTTCGTGGAGCGGTGCCGGGAATTCGCCCTGGAGTCTCGCTCCCTGATCCTCGGTCAGCTCAAGCGACTCGGTGCTTCGTTGAACTGGCGCCGCCTACGGTATACGATGGACGAGGAGTACGCGAACTCGGTTGCCGAGGCGTTCGTTAGGCTGTACCAAGCGGGCTTCATCTACCGCGGCAACCGCATCACCAACTGGTGTCCGCACGATCGCTCCGCGATTAGTGATCTTGAGGTTAACTACGAGGAGGTGGACGGCAAGCTTTACGGCGTTCGCTACCCCTTCACCGACGGCAAGGGCCCCGGTCCCGACACCAAAGAGTACGCCCAGGTCTTCACGACCCGCCCCGAGACGGTCTTGGGCGACGTGGCGCTCGTCGTAAACCCGGACGACGAGCGCTACATGGAACTTGTGGGGCGGCGGGTTACGGTGCCGTTCGTGGAGCGCCAGATCGAAGTACTCGCCGACGACTACGTGGACCCGAGCTTCGGGACGGGCGTCCTTAAAGTCACGCCGGCCCACGACCCCAACGACTTCGAGATCGGGGAGCGGCACGGTCTTCCAGCGGTCAACGTCCTCAACCCGGACGGCACGATCAACGAAAACGGCGGCCCGTTTGCCGGGATGACGCGCGAGGAGACGAGGACGGCCCTGGCGGACCGTTTAGACGCCGAGGGGCTGCTCGGGGAGGTCAGGGAGTATAAGCATCGAGTCGGGCACTGCGACCGGTGCGGGGCTGTGATCGAGCCGTGGCTCTCCGAGCAGTGGTGGGTCTCGATGCAAAAGCTCGCCGAGCCCGCGATAGAGACCTTGAAGAGCGGAAGGATCACCGTCTACCCCGACTCTTGGCGGCGGGAGACGATCCGGTGGCTCGAGAACTTGCAGGACTGGAACGTGAGCCGGCAGTTGTGGTGGGGGCACCGTATCCCGATCTGGTACGCTCCAGGAGGGGAGGCAGTGGCCGCCAAAGAGTCGCCGGGCGAAGGGTTCGAGCAAGACAGGGATGTGCTAGATACATGGTTCTCCTCCGCCTTGTGGCCCTTCGCGACCTTGGGGTGGCCGAAGGAGACCGAAGACCTCCGATATTTCTACCCGACGGCCCTCTTAAGCACGGCGCGTGAGATCATGTACCTGTGGGTTGCGCGTATGATCATGACAGGGTTGTACTTCGAGGGCGAGATACCTTTTAAGAAGGTTAACGTCCACTCGATAGTCCTCGCCGAGGACGGTACGAAGATGAGCAAGTCCAAGGGCAACACCATAGACCCCATAGATCTCTTCGACGAGTATGGCACCGACGCCGTCCGCTTCGGCCTCTTGCACCAGTCCTCGACCCAGGATTTCTCTTACTCCTACGAGCGGGCGTCTTTGGGGCGTGGGTTGGTGACCAAGCTGTGGAACATGGCCCGCTTCGTCCTAAGCTATCCCGCGAAGGGTTTCGAAGGCCCAAACGGGCCGTCGCCTTCGGACCGTTGGATCCTCTCTTCCTTCAACGAGACGGCCCAGGAGTACGACCGGTTGCTCGAGGAATGCGAGTTCTCGGAGGCGATGCGCCTAATCTACGATTTCGCCTGGCACAGCTTCGCGGATTGGTACGTTGAGATCTCCAAGGTTGCGCCCTCGAAGGAGACCCCGCGGATTTTGCGGGAGGTCTTCGACGGCATTTTGCGTCTCCTGCACCCGGTCATGCCCTTCGCCACGGAAGAAATGAACCTGATCTTGGGTGGGGAAGAGCTGCTCGTGAGGCGACGTTTCCCGGCGTATAGGGCGGAGCTCGAAGATGCCGAGGCACAACGGGTGTTGGAGCGGACCCGTCTCGCGGTCTCGGCGGTCCGCTCTTTTCGGGCGGAGTCGAAGGTTAATGGGGAGCTCGAAGGAAGGGTACCGGAAGGGGTGGACCTTGAGGTGTTCTCGGCCCTGACCGGGGTGCGGACTGTGGAGGACCTGGACGGATCGTTCAAGGCCACGTTGCCCGCAGGGGACGTGGTGGTCGAGGTAGCCCTGTCGGAGGAGCTCAGGCGCGAGGAGATCGATCGCCTGCGTAAGGAGATCTCACGGCTCGAGGGCGAGGTACGGCGGGCCGAGGGCAAGCTCTCGAACGAGAGGTTCGTCGAGCGGGCGCCTAGCGCCGTCGTAGCGAACGAGAGAGAGAAGCTCGACCGGAACACCGTCCTCCTTGAGACGCTGAAAACACGCCTCGAGGAGTACCTGTAGCCGCAACCTCGGCGAGCGCTGGTACCGGGTGCCCTTCCTACGCAGCGGTCTGCGAGGAGTTGGATCGCCGCCGTCGCATCGCCTTAGGCTTCGAGCGCGTCGAGGCTCTTCTTAAGCTCCTCGACGACCCCCAACGCTCCTTACGGGTCGTTCAGGTGGTCGGCACGAACGGCAAGGGAACGACGACCCTCGCGCTCGCCAGTGCCCTGGAAGCAGCAGGCCAAACCTGCGGGGCGTACCTCTCGCCGCACGTCCTTTCCTATACCGAGCGGGTTATGCTCTGTGGTCGCTTCGTCTCGAAGGAAGGCTTCGCACACGCGATGGGGAGGACTATAGAGGTTGCCGATATGAACGATATACCCGCGACGCAGTTCGAGCTCCTCACGGCGGGGGCGCTCGCGATGTTCCGCGACGCGAAGCTTCACTGGGCTGTACTGGAGGCAGGGCTCGGGGCGCGCCACGACGCGACCTCCGCGGCGGGACCCGAGGCGGTCGTGCTGACCAACGTCGGGCTCGACCACACTGAGTACCTGGGCGGCACGGTGGAAAAGATAGCGGAGGAGAAGCTAGCGAGCCTCAGGCACGGCGTTATCCTCATCCTCGGGACCGACGACCTGCGGGTCGTCGGTGTGGCTCGGCGAGAGGCGACCCGGGTCGGTGCCGACGTTGTGGAGCACGAAGAAACGGAGGTGGATTGCTCCGAGGAGCGGGAAGATACGTACCTGGCACGTAACGAGCGGCTGGGAGTACGGGCGGCGGAGGTGTTGCTGGGGCGCCCCTTGCGACGGGCCGAACGGGAGGCGACGCCGGCCAGGACGCGGCTGCCGGGTAGGTTCGAGGTGCATGAGGTCCGCGGGGTGCCGGTGGTCGTGGACGGCGGGCATAACCCGGAGGGACTCAAGGCCGCTCTAGAAGCGGTTCGTACGGAGTACGGAGATCGACCTTTAGGGGTGGTTTTCGGCGCCCTGAAGGACAAAGATGTCGGAAGTATGCTAGATATTCTTGAGAGAGAGACCCACGCCCTCGTGCTCACCCGTCCCGCGCTCGCTACCGATGGGCGGGTCTTGGATCCAAGTTGGGTGGTGAAGGAGTATGGCCCACAAGACGCCACGGGGAGGAGAGCTCAGGTAGCGAGCGATGCCGGTGACGCCCTGCGCCTAGCCATTGAAGAGATGGAGAAGGTGGACGGGGTGGTGCTGGTCACGGGGTCTTTATACACCGGGGCGGGAATTTTGGGGTGGTTGCGTCGTGGGCAGTAGCCGAACCTGGAGGCTCGTAGGGCTCCTCGTCGCGATCGCGGTTGTCTTCTTCGTCCTAGGCTACTTCGTCGTCTCGAGGTTTATGGCCCCATGAGCCTCCGATTGAAGCTCTAAGCCGGGCGCTAGTGCAAGGAGTGTCCCCGAGATCGTCGAGGCACGAGGAGATCTTCGAAGGACCGGTCGGACAGCTCGAAAGTCCGTCGCAGGTGAGGTAACTTTATTCGCGGAGTTTTAGCATAGGAAGGAGGGAAGCGGCTTCTTCCGCCGGTAAAAACGGATGGTTCTAGCCGCGTGATTTATATGGAACAAACGCTCGTACTCGTAAAGGGCGACGGTGTCCGGCGGCGCTTGGTCGGCGAGATCATACGCCGCATCGAGAACGTAGGCCTCGACATCCGGGAGATGCAGCTTATGGACGTGAGCCGAGAACTGGCCGAGGAGCACTACAGCGAACACCGCGAGAAGCCCTTTTTCGGGGAGCTTGTCGAGTTTATTACCGCTTCCCCCGTCGTTGCGGTGAGGGTCGAGGGCGAGGGCGCGATCAAGGTTGTGCGTAAACTTATGGGCGCGACCAACCCCGCCGAGGCCGCCCCGGGAACCATCCGCGGTGACCTGGCTTTGAGCATGCCGGACAACCTCGTCCACGGCTCCGACTCCCCCGAGAGCGCGGTGAGGGAACTGGAACTCTTTTTCGGTGGTTAGGGCAGCGAAAACGGTGCGTTTAGTCCTGGCCTCCGAATCTCCGCGTCGCGTCGCCTTGCTCCGCATGGTCGGTTACACCTTCGCGGCCCGCAAAAGTGGCTTCGACGAGGTTGTCCTCGTCGGTCCTGGAGAGACCGTCGAGGCCAATGCCCGTGGCAAGGCTTTGGCCGTCGCTGCCGAGCTCTCGGACGACGAAGTCGTGCTCGCAGCGGACACGATTGTTTATGCACCCGCGGAAGAGGCGATCCTCGGCCAGGCGAAGAACGAAACGGATGTACGCCAAATGCTCGGTCTACTCGAGGGACGCATCCACGAGGTTTATTCCGGGGTGGCGGTAGCACGTAACGGGGGTATCTCGGTCGAGAGCGCGGTGACGCGGGTACAGTTGCGAAAGATTTCGGAGCCTGAGGTCTCCGCTTACGCTAAATTTGGGGAGGGCGTTGGGAAGGCTGGGGGATACGCCATACAGGGGAGGGCCGCGCTTTTCGTGGAAAGGATCGAAGGCGACTACTCAAACGTGGTGGGTTTGCCGCTCGCGCTCACGAGCCGCATGCTCGAAGAGCACGACATCCGCTGGTACTGAAGGGGAGTACTTCCTTGCCTCGCCGGTACACGATGAAGCAGCTTCCACCGGAGCTCAGACCGCGCGAGCGGCTCCTGACGGCGGGCCCTTCGGCGCTTTCGGACGGGGAGCTTTTGGGGCTCCTGTTCGGGATCGGGAGTCGGGAGAAGACGGCGGTAGAGCTTGCGCAGGCAGTGATCAGCGAAGCCGGAGGGCTGCATGGACTTTACGATGTCTCGGTGCACGGGTTGATGGAGGTAAACGGGATCGGGGAGGCGAAAGCGTGCATAATCCTGGCGGCGGTCGAGCTTGGGCGCAGGATCGGGCATGTTCGCAACCCGGGGCGACCCGTGATATCATCG
>JALZFK010000316.1 GCA_030861585.1 Actinomycetota bacterium
CCTCGACAACCTCATCCGTGACGAACCTATTGGGGTCGTGGTAGGCCATATTGGCGAGGTAGTAGCGGATGCCCCGCCGCGAGACGAGCGTATGGTAGAGCGAGTCCCCGAGGATGGGGGTTCGGAAAAGCCCGTAGATGGTCTCACCCAGGAGCCCCGAGGGCCGATCGAGGCTCCCGAGGCCGGTCGGGCAGATGAGAACGAGCTTCTTGAAGAGCCGCGGGCTCCTGACGGCGACGGGCACGAGGAGCGCCGCCGAGAGGGAGCTTGAGATCAGGTACGCCGGAGCCCGGATCTCCTCCCGCGCGAAGTCCTCGACCTGCGCGGCGACGTCTTCGGGTTCGTACCGCCGCCGCGGTCTGTCGGACAAGCCGCACCCGAGGAGATCCAGGGCGTACACCCGGAAATCCTCCGCCAGCTCGTAGAAGTTCTTCCGGTATTCGTAAGAGGACGCCCCCGCATAGATGCCATGCACGAGCAGGAGCGGCTGCGCATCAGGCTTCCCTGCCACCCGATACGCCAGCTGCCTGCCACGCCAGGAATAATGCCTTTCCTCGCCGCCGATCCGGGCGGGCTCCCCGACCTTCTTCAACCTCCTGTTGAAGACCACGAGTCCCGCGAGTATCCCCACCGCGCCCGCGACCGTCCGAAACCTCAAACCACCCTCCTCACAGTAATCCGTTGCGCACCCTGTAGTAAACCGTGCCAAATCCAATAAAGAAGTCACACTGAGCTTATTCGTTGATAGGTCTACTATACAGATTAAGCTTAACCAAATGCGGGACCTCCCGGGGACGTGACGGCCAGCATCGGGGGCGAGTCCGAGGACATCGAGGGGGGCTTCAGGAATCTCTTTCTCTCCATCGTCGTCTCCCTGGCTCCTGTGTACCTGATTCTGGTTGTCTTCTTCGGTTCCCTCTCGCTCCCGCTCATCCTCCTGGCCGTCCCCTTGACCACCGTCGGCGCCTTCGGGCGTACTATTTACTGACCAACACGGCTTTGGCGAGCCTCTTCGCCCTTTTGCCCTTGGCTTTGGGCCTTGCAGGTGGCGGTAGCCGGCTCATTTCCTCGAGCCTCGCCATCACGGTTATCGGTGGCCTCGCGATCTCGACCTTCTTAACCTTGCTCGTCGTCCCGGTAGATACTCGCTCCTCGAATGCGCCCCGCGGTCGCCACAAGAAGGAGAAGTACGTCGAACAAGACCCGGAGCCGGAGCGCCGAGATAAGGATCCGAGTGAATGGGGTCGATAGTCTTGTGGATACGAGGTTTGCCGACCGCGTACGGACAGCAAGCATAGCTACCACACACGCAAGGGGGCGAAGGGCGAGATCGACGGGGCCGGCGAGTTTCCGATAAGATGCCAGAGAAGCGTAGTCGGGAGGAGTATGAGCGGACGGACGACATTTGCGTCGGCGCACCTACTTCGCCTACACCAACCCAGTGCCAAATTCGGGATCGAACTAAGCTTAGAGCTATGGTCGAGACTACCGGTGAGATGATACGCTGGGGCCTCGGGCATAAAGGGTCTGAGGGCAAAACTGGCGGCTTTGTTTCGTAAGAGGAGGTCACGTGATCATGGCCATAGCATTACTCCTGCAGGGCGCGTTGGGGGGAGCACTAGTAATTATCGTCGGGTTCGTCTTGATTGTGACCGCCGTGGTGGTCGCCGGCGCCTTCGGCGGGGCGCTCGGTGGCCGGGGTGGTGCCGAGAGCGGGGAAGCCCAGACCGACAGGGTCGTGCCCCCGGGAACGATCCTCGCCGGGGTCGGGATGGGCTTGGCCGCGATCGGAGCGTACTTCCCTTCCCTATCGATGGGGGTTGTGGGGATTATGATGGGAGCGATTGCTTATTATCGGGGAGCCCGGGTTCTCGGAGGTGTGGTGAGCATTCTCTCCTTAGCCGCGGTCTTCATCGCGTTTTTATTGGGCGGCGAGGGTTATAAGTTCTGATCTAGATCTAACCGAAAACCCGAGGTCGCTCTCCTTATCACCGGCACTGGATCACTAATAGTCGTGGGGTTTTACGGAGGCTCTGGCGGGCGGAGAGGCAGACGCCTCCAGATCCGGGGCTGCCCGAGGTAGGCATCAGGATACCGCTCTCCCTTTGGGGAAGTCGGGCAAGATCTTGGGCCCGCTCGCGCCGTGGGCACACGCGTTAGTAGCTCGATATCTGAGAGAAACGCTGTAGTAACATCCTGCCCATGGCAGCCATCTTGCGGGCCGTGCTCTCGATGTCGGCGATCAACGCTCTGTCGCGGGCGACGGGGTACTTGAGGATGATGGTCATGGCGGCCGTCCTCGGGACCGGGGTGGTAGCGAACGCCTACGGCGCCTCCAACGGGATAGCGAACCTGATCTATGAGCTCTTCCTGGGCGGCATCCTCTACTCGACCTTTATCCCGCTCCTCGTTGGACGTATGACGAACCATGGCGAAGAAGACGCCCGACGTCTTACCAACGCCCTCCTCACCCTGGTCCTGCCGCTCCTCACCGCGGTGGCCATCCTCGGGATCGTCTTCGCTGAACCTCTGGTGAACCTCTCGACGGAGTGGACGAGCGCGGAGGAGCTTTCCGCAGAGTCGGCGCAGGAGACGACCGACCTCGCGGTCTTTTTCTTCCGCTTTTTCGTCCTCTACATCGTCTTCTTCGGCCTCGGCTCCGTTCTGACCGGCGTCCTGAACGCCCACCGACGCTTCTTCCTCCCAACTTTCGCCCCGGTGGTTAACAACCTGTTCGCCATGGCCTGCTTCGGCGGTTACGCCCTGCTCGCCCCGAGAAACCCCGCGGTCGCCGTCTACTTGCTCGCGGCCACCACCTTGGGCGTCGCGACGATGACGCTGATGCTGGTCCCGACCGCCTGGCGCCTAGGCTACAAGATACGCCCGGTCTTCGGTCATCCGTCCTTGCTGCCCGCCGTCAGGCTCGCGGTGCCCGTGCTCGTCTTCACAGCGGGCTCGATCGGCGTCCAGTTCGTCGGCCAGTTGCTGGGCTCCTCGTTTAACGCCGTGCCGCAGCTCAACTACGCCTTCGTCGTCTTCTCGCTCCCCTACGGCATCTTCGTCATCGCCATCGAGACCGCTACCATGCCCGAGCTCTCCGAGAGGCACGCCCGTGGGGACGCCGCGGGCTACCGCGACACGCTCTCTTTCGGCCTCAGGACTATGGCCTTTATCATGGTCCCGTCTGCCGTCGGGCTCATCGCGCTCGCGACCCCCATCGTCGGACTGCTCTACGAACGTGGGAACTTTACCCCCGAAGACACGAACCTCGTCGCGAACCTCCTCATCGCTTACTCGGTCGGCCTGCTCGGCTATGCTGCCTACTTCCTCCTCGTTCGGGCGTTCTACTCGCGGCAGAACACGAGGACGCCGGGCCTCCTCAACATAGTCCTCTTCGCCCTCTATACGGCCCTCGCCTACGGCCTCTCACGCGTCATGGGGGTGGTCGGCATAGCGCTAGCGTACTCGGTAGTCAGTGCTATCTTCACGCTTATCTCCCTCGCGGCGATGAGGAGGGAGATAAGGCACCTAGGCGGCCGACGCCTCGTCCGTTCTTTGACCAAGATTCTGATCGCCGGCGCCGCCATGTACACCGTCGCCTGGGGAGGAACGGCCCTTCTTGGAATCGGCTCGGGGTTTTTGGAGCGAGCGGTTATCCTCGCCGTCGTCGGGAGCGCCTCGCTCGCGGCCTACCTCGGGGCGGCGTTCTTACTCGGGGCCGAGGAACTGAAGTCGGCCGTCGCACTGTTGCGGCGAAGAGTAGCTTGAAGATAGTCAGCTGGTCCGAGTCGCTGTGCTGCGAGAGTCGGAGATCGAGAGGCCGGAGGCGCGTTTTTCGGCTCTCGATTCACTACTCTCGACGCTCGAGGTAGTCTAACCAGTTAACCGTTTTGGGCTTGCCAGACGGCTTTCGAGATGTCTTTGAGGAGAGGTTTGGCTTCTTCGGGATCCTCCGGGCCGTTCTTGCTGAAGATCGCCACGACGTAGGGGCGGTCCTCGTGATCGACGATCGCGATCTCGTTATAGACCCTGTAGAGCCAGCCCGCCTTGTTAGCCGCCTCGGTACCCTTGGGGAGGCCATCCTTTAGCCACGACTCCAGGTGATTCTGGTGCATGAGGTCAATCATGTCCTGGCAGCTCTCGGGGCTTGCGGCTGTTCCGGTAGAGATCTTGTCCAGCATGGTGGCCATGTCGCGGGGCGTGGTCTGATTGTCGAGGCTTAGTACGGCGGCACGCTCGCTGGTCACCTTCTGGCGGAGCACCGTGTTGGGAGCACCCATGGAGCGAGCGACCTCGTTGACGTATTTGGGCCCTCCTACCAATCGGGTAAGGGCGTTGGTGGCCACGTTGTCCGACTGGGTCATCATCATCCACAGGTAGTCCTCCACGGTGTGGGACTTCCCGGCCGGATCCCACTGCAACCACCCGGCCCCGCCCGCCCAGTCTTCGGACTTCGTCTCGAAGGAATCGCTTAGAGCGAACGCCCCCTCGTCTATCCTGCGGTAGACAGCCACCATGATCGGCAGCTTCGCGACCGAGGCGCTGAAGAAGAGTTCGTCCGGGCGCACCCCGTAGCCGTAACCCCCGTTGGGATCTCGCACGTATACTCCGGCGATCCCCTCGTAGTCCTCTATCGCCTGCTGCACCTCTTCGAGCCCCTCATCTACCCGCTCGCGCTCGGACTCCGGCACGTCGTCGGTCACGGGATCCGGTAGCGGAGCTTCGGGCGGTTCGATGGTCGGCAGTGGCCCGGGCTTCTCGAGCTCCGTGAGGAGGCCGGCGGTGTCGGTGGCCAGGTTCTTGGGGTAGATGGATTCCACGAGGTCTTTGGGCACCTCGTCTAGCACGGTCTTCTCGTACTCGGGGTTCTCCGGCTCGTCGGCCCGGATCGACGTCCGGGCCTTCCAAGAGTCGTCCTCCCGTTGGAGGAAGAAGACGTAGACGCTATCTTCCTCCGGCACTGCGATGTGCACGGAGGCCCACGATGGGTCGAGCGTGCTCTGGTAGACGGCTTGAATGCCCTCGGAGCCTATCCCCGGGAGCTCGGAAGCCACGAGCCCGTAGGCGACCGCCGCCGGATCGTCGGGCAGTTCCGGGATGGGCTGCGAGCCGCCCGAAGCTCCGCGGGAAGACGTAGAGGGCTCCCCCCTAGACGCCCCGGAGAGGTCCCATCCGCCGCCCGAGACGTAACCCAGGGCGTACAGGGCGGTCGCAACAGACGCTAGCAGGACCACGACTACCCCGAACCACCGACGCCGGCGCCGACGCCGAGAGAGGGCACCGAACCGCGAGCGACGGCGCTCAGTCTTCGACCAGTCCCCGCTGGAGCCAGACCGGAAGGCTTTTTTCAACCGGTCGCTCACGGCAAGGCCCGGCTCCTTCCCAGCAGGGCCTCTGCCCTCGCTCGTCGATTTTGGTGCTTGATTCGGCGCCCCTCCCTAAAGTTCCGATCTAAAGCTCGCGGCTTTCTCCCTCCATAAGAGTGCGTATCCTAGCACGTAAGGCGAAATTTTACTCCTAGTGATGATCCCGCGCCAAAAAGCAGCACGTGGTCCCTAAGCGGCTTCCGGGCGCAAGAATTCTTCTATCGCGGATTCCGGGAGAGCTCGACCGTGGTCCCCCCGGCTCCCGGATCGGGACCTTCACCGAACGAGTATTACACGGTACGAGATGGACATGGTATGCTTTATAGTATGCGGGATACCGGCAGATGCGGGATACCGGCAGCCTTACTCCTATGACCGGACGCTATGTGGTAGCGGAGAAGAGAAACGTTTCGCGGTCCCAATGGGATCGATGGCTCGAAAGTTCGCCCGGTGGGGGCCATATTCTCCAGAGCTACGAGTGGGGCGAGTTCAAGCGGAGACTCAACTGGAGGCCGGTACGGCTGGCGCTCGAGCGGGATGGCCAGGTGGCCGGGCTCGGCCAGTTTTTGGTGTACGACACGCCGTTGGTTCCCGGCACTTTGATGTACTGCGCGAAGGGTCCCTGGTTGCCGTGGGAGGACGAAGAGGCGGTTCGCGCCTTCTTCGGGGGCGTGCTCGCGGCCGCAGAACGCCAGGGCGCGCATACGGTAAAGATCGAGCCGGAGGTGCGCGAGCAGCAGACGTGGGTGAAGGATCTCCTGTTGGAGATGGGTTTCCAGAGGTTCCGGTGGGACCTCAACTTCAAAACGACGATGATCGTGGACTTGAGCCCGTCCGAGGAAGATTTGTTGGCCAACATGAAGGGGAAGACGCGCTACAACATCCGCCTGGCCACCAAGAGGGGCGTCCGGGTCGTGGAGGACAATTCGCTTGAGGCGCGCGAGCGCTTCTGGGGCATGTTCGAGCAGACGGCGGACCGCAACGGTTTCGTGATCCGCAGGCCACGCGACTACAACTTCGCCGCGTGGGGCACGATGTACGATGCGGACAGGGCGCACCTGTTCTTCGCGGAGCACGAGGGAGATCGACTGGCAGCCATGCTAATCTACGCCTTCGGCCACAAGTATTGGTACATGCTGGGCGCCTCCACGAACGAGAAACGCAACCTCATGCCCAGCCACCTTCTACAGTGGGAGGTGATGAGGTGGGCCAAGCGACACGGCATCACGCGCTACGATATGGTGGCCGTGCCCAGCCCCGACGAACTAGACGAGAGCAACTCCTTGTACGGGGTGTACAGGTTCAAGGTCGGCTTCGGGGGGGAGGTAGAGGACTTCTTAGGTTGCCTCGACCTGCCGGTGCGGCACGTTCGTGCCGAACTGTGGAACCGCGTCGAGCCGCTGTACTACCGCCTCTACCAGAAGCTGAAGGGCGACATCTATTATTAAGCCGGTCAGCTAGTTAGCAGAGAGCGGATCATGAAACCGCTGCTCGGTTGAGAGAGCCGGCGCCCATAAGGAGGGTACACGCCTCTAGTAAAGGGTAGCGAGAGCTTCACAGAGATCGACGCTGATAAGCCGGAGTGCTGAGGAGCTGACCAGCTTTGGGCTTGGATTTTTCGGAGCCGCTCCTTTACACTCTGTCCCTCAAGACCCGAACCATGCGGCCAGCTCTTACCGAGCAGAAGGCTTGCGCTACGACGAAGGAGGAAGACAGGAAGTGGAATCTGAGCGGTGGAGTTTATTTGTATCCGCTAGCCGGGAACGCCGAAGAACGCCCCGAGGGCCGATTACCGCTTAAGCGATGAAGGTAACAGTCCGGCCAGTAGAAAGCAGGGATCTTCCGGGCATCGACAAGATGCGTATGATCCTGTACGCCCACATACCCGAGTCCCGCGAGGTAGAGTGGCACCGCTCCATCTGGCGCTGGCTGGGGAGCCACCCGGCGGCGGACGAGATGCACCGCTGGGTCCTGGTTACCGAAGAAGGGGAGGTGGTGGGCCACCTGGCGGCGACGCCTCAGTACTACCGGATCAACGGACAACGGGTCCTCGCCCACACCCCCGCGGATTACCAGGTGCTCCCCCAGTACGGCTTTCACGCCCTCTTACTGATGCGCAAGTTCTTCCGCACCCTCCAGAACTGCGTGGCCTGCGACATGTTGCCGGCGGTCATCGGCGTGGAGACGCGGATGGGGGCCGAAGTGGCAGGAGACCTGCACTACGCGGCGAAGCTGCTAAACGTATCGAGGCTCCCGGTGCCGCCGCTCCCCGCGCCGGTGAGGAGGTTGCTGAGCCTGAAAGAGCCGGCCGCACCCGCTCATGGATACGAGAACCCGTCCGAGGACGAACCGTCGGATGACCAGGAGCAGATCGAGATACCACCGCTACGCCCGCGCGCGCGGCTCCCTAAACCTATACAGGGATTGCTGAACGGGGGACTCCGGCTCGTCGACGAAGCGCTCGGGGGTGTCATTGGCAGGGGGTTGAATGTGGAGGTGCTGGAGGGGTTCGACGAGTCCTTCGACGAGCTGTTCGAGGAGGTCGCCGCCGTCGTGCCCTGCCTGCCGGAGAAGGATTCGGCGTTTTTGCGCTGGCGTTACGGCCCCGGCTCTCCGCAGACGCCGGTAACCATACTTGGGGTAAGGGACGGAGAGAGCCTCATCGGTTACGCCATACTCGGGGCAACCGTGGAAACCCCTGAGGGTTTCCGGGATGGTTACATACTCGACCTCGTGACGCTTCCGGGCCGCCGCGACGTGGCGCGGGCGCTGCTCCGAGAGACGATCCCTCATTTCAGGCGAGTAGGGGTGCCGATCGTTAGATACCGGTTTCTCAAGTCATCCACCTCGTCGCAGTCGAGAGACCTCTGGCCTCTGGGCTTCTTTTACCGCAACAAGCGGCGCAACACGCTGCTGACCAAGTTCGCGGATCGCGGGCTGCACAAAACGGCCAACGACACCGCCAACTGGTCGTACAGCATCGGCGACGGGGAAGCGACTTTTTGGCTTAAACTGAGTTAGACAGGAGGTATTGGACATGGACGTTGGTACCGAGAACGCGATCCCCGAGATACGCGAATGGCTCCAGGAGAACGTGACGGGGAGCCGTGAGATCCCCGCCGACGAGCCGCTCATCGAGAAGGGTTATTTGACGTCGCTACAGACGGTGGAGCTGGTCATGTTCATGGAGGACAGGTTCGGCATCACTGTCGAGGACGAGGAGCTAAACGAGGAGAACTTCGGGTCCATCAGGGCCATCGCCGAACTGGTGGCGAGCAAAACGGCGTGAGCACGTACCCGGAATTTACCCTCCACGATCTGCTCCGCAACTCCGTGGAGCGCGAGCCCGATAGGGTGGCGATCGTTGACGGGGACGCCGAGTACACCTACGAGGACCTGGCGCGCCAGAGCGGTGCTTTGTGCTCCGCGCTCCAGGACGCGGGGGTGAAAAAGGGCGACCGGGTCGGTATCTTGATGGAGAAGTCCTGGGAGGCCGTCGTGGCGATGCTCGCGGCCTCCATGGCCGGCGCCGCCTACGTGAACGTAAACCCCTTGCTCAAGGCCCCGCAGATCCAGTACATCATCGGCGACTGCGACATCCGGGTTTTGATCGGGGACTCCGAGAAGCTGAAGACCCTGGAGCCGGGTACGATCGCCGGGACGGCGTTCTATAAGGGCGAGGAGCCCCCCGCGGAGATCTCGGGCTCTTTGACGGACGTCGCGGAGGCGCTCGAGCACGGTGACACGCCCAAAGAGACGCGGCGCGTCTCGGAGGTAGACCTGGGGACGATTCTGTACACCTCGGGCTCGACGGGGCTGCCGAAGGGTGTTGCGACTAGCCAGCGCAAC
>JALZFK010000386.1 GCA_030861585.1 Actinomycetota bacterium
GCTCAGGAGGTAGTGCGCGAGATGCTGGACAAGCAGAAACTGGGGACTTTCGTGCTAGGCGGGATAGCCGGGGCTCTGGCGGGCATCCTCCTCGCTCCAAAGTCCGGCAAGGAGCTTCGGGGCTCTATAACCTCCCACGCGGGCGAGGCCCGCGAGCGGGGCCGCGAGACCTACTTCGAGGCCCAAGAGAGGGTGCAGGAAAGCATCGCCGAAGCCCGCGAACGTTCTCCTCGTCGAGGAGAGATCGACGGCGAAGGAGTCGTGGCGGATCCGCTCGCAGAGCTTAGACCGTCCGCGCCGGAACCCGGGCTCGACCCTGGGCCGCCCGTCGAGGTGCCTCCTGCGGCAAGGCCGTCAGATCCGCCGCCCTTGCGCGACGTGTCCCAGGACGTGCCCGGGACGCCAGCCGGGGATGATCCGGAGGAGATCCGGCGTAGAATCCAAGAGACCCGCTCGCGCTTGCAGCGGGCGCGGCTGGACACGCCCGAACCCAAAGACGTGCCGGAGGAGGGCCGCGATGTGTGAGTTCGAACAATGTGCCTGGTGGAGGCGCGGCCCGGGATCCTCGATAGCGTCCCCGTTAAGAGGTGGTGGGAAATGAGGAGGCGGCCGATCCCTTTTATCCCGGCGATTACGGAGATCTCTTCCAAGGAAGCCGCTAGGATACAGGGTCTGGAGGATGTAATGTTCTACTGGACAGAGGGTACCTACTCGGCCGAGGAGTGGTTCGAGGAGGTACCGGTCTCCTGGGGCTCCGCGGGGTTCGCGATGCGCCGAGGTGAGGAGGTCCTAGGCTTTGCGGTGTACGGGCCGCAAAGGTACCTGCCCCGCGCCGGAAGGTACCCCGTGGGTCCTTTAGGCAAGGATGCCGCTCTGCTTACATACCTGAAGGGCGACGTGCGCACGCGCCGCCACCTTTTGGTGCGGGTCATGCGCGATCTCAGGCTCCGCGGGTTCGGCGGGGTCGAGGCTATCGCTAGCGACATAAGTCGCCCGCGGCACGTCCCGACCCAGTTTCTCGCAGAGAGCGGTTGGAAGCCGGTGCGCAGTGGTTGGCGGGCCGGTTTCCCGTACACCTTAATGCGCGCAGACTTCGGGAGTACCGTCGAGGTCGGAGAGCTGGCCCGCGCGTTTGTGGGACGGGTGAAGTTGCCGATCTTTGAGGCACCGACCCCCCAGGGCACTTCGGCATCGGCCTTGGCGCCCTCTGTGGGTACCCTAGTGAGGATCAAGGCAGCAGAACGGGGCTCTTAACGGGCGAATTACCATTAGGGGTCGTGGCCCTGACCTCCGGAATCCCCGGGCTTCTAGAGCGCGTAGTTGGCGGAGCGGGGGAGGGGGGCTTTGGGGAGCCGGACATCGAACGTGGAACCCACGCCAACCTCGCTACTGACGGAGAGGCTACCGCCATGCAGCTCGACGATCTGCTTGCTGATGGCGAGCCCGAGCCCGGTACCCCCGGTGGTGCGCGAGCGGTCCTTATTAACTCGGTAAAACCGGTCGAAGAGGTTCGGGAGGTCCTCTTCGGGGATGCCGAACCCCGTGTCCGAGACGCGAATGGTCACGGAGTCTGTGTCCTCCAGCACGCCGATGTCCACCTGCGCACCGGGCTCGGAGTACTTGATCGCGTTGTCGAGAAGGTTGAGCAGGACCTGGTAGATCTTCTGCGCGTCACAGACGCACCGGCGTGTCCTACCGGGCACGTTAAGGGCATCGTCTTCTCCGGCGTAGTGGATCTCGATACCGAACCTCTCCGCTTTGGCTTCTATACTGTCCAGGGCGCTCCTTAAGACCTCGTCCAGGTCGGTCGGCGCCACTTCCAAGGAGTACTGTCGGGAATCCATCTGGGCGAGGACCAAAAGCTCCTCGACCATCCCCCTAATGCGCTTGAGCTCTTGATCCGCAAGCTCCAAAGCCCGGTGCTCCAAAGGATCCAACCTCTCGCGAGCGCGCTCGATGAGGTGCACGGCACTCTGTATAGTTGTCAGGGGCGTCCTAAGCTCGTGTGAAACGTCCGAGACGAAGGCGGTCTTGGCCCTCTCCAACGACCGGTGCTCGGTTATATCTCGTACCGCTAAGATGGCGCCGGAGCCGTCCGCGCGCCCTTCGTCTTCGTGGGCGTTCATGCGGGCGGCGTAGGCCCAGTAGGTTTTTTCGCCGACCTCGATCTCCCGCACGGCGGCGCCAGTCGAGGAGGCTTCGCGCAGGCAGGTGAGGACTTCTTCTGGCACCTCGAGCTCCGAGAGGCGGCGTCCGAAGGAGGCCGGCTTTACGCCGAGCATCCGGGCAGCCGCGGGGTTGGCCATGGTCACCCGTTCTTCGGTGTCGGTGGCGACTACCGCCTCGGGCGAAGCTTCCAGTACCGCTTCCAGGCTAGACTTCTGGCGCTGTATTTCGCTCACGTAGTGCTCGATCTCCTCGGCCATGTAGTTGAAGGCCTTGGCCATCTCGCCGAGCTCGTCGTTGCTCTTCACGGGTACGAAGCTGTAGTCGCCGGAGGCTACCCGAATCGCAGCGTCGCGGGTCTCCATGAGGGGGCGGGTGATCTGACGTGCAAGGATCAAACTTCCCAACCCGGCCAAGAGCACACTGGTCCCGATAGCCGCGAGGATGCCGTATCTTAAGAAGGCGAGTGTCTTTTCTAACCCGTCCTCAGGCGAGTCGTATGCGAGGACCCCATGCACGCTCCCATCCGTGCCCGGGAGCGGCCAGACCGCCGCGTAGCGCGGGGAGTGGCTGAACAGGCCACCGCTCAGCGTCACGAGCCGACCCTCGCCTTGCGAAGACTCTTCGACCTTCTCCAGAATTTCCTCGTTGAGGCCGAGCTGCTGGTAGGCTTCGTCAGGAGGCACTGGTTGCCACGTACCGTCCCTGGCGGCCAAAGGCTCACCGTTCGGCCCTACGTAGAGCACCCCCAGGCCCGTCGGGCCGGCCACCGACCGAACCAACTCCTCGGCATAGATCTCGGGGGTGGGGAGGGTGCCGTCCTGGGCATCGCGCTGGCCTTCCAGGAACACCCCAGCCCCCGCGTTCGCTGTCCGGGAGCGCTGGATGAGCGAGTCACGTTCTTCCGCGAGGAGCCCGTCCTGCGCGAAGTAATAGAGTACGAGTCCGACCACGAAGCTGGTCGTAGCCGAGATACCGACGAGCGCTACGAACACGCGCGCCCTGAAGGAGAGCGATAGCAAGGGATGCTTCCGACTTCCCTTAACCACTGGGCGGTCCTCCCACGCGGTCACTAATGTCTAGGGCGCGCATGCCGTGGTCCTAGGCGCTCCTGGACGGAGCTTTAGCGGGCGGGCGGGACGCTCGGTAGCCGACACTCGGGACGGTTTGGATGATGCGGGGCTCTTTGGGATCGCTCTCGACTTTGGCGCGTAAGCGCGAGATGTGCACATCTATGTAACGGCTCGCCAGGTAGTGTGAGCCGGTCGAGACGGCTTCGGAGATCTGGGTCCGCGTGAAGGCCCGGCCCGGACGTCTCATGAGGAGCGTGAGTATTTTGAACTCGGTCGGTGTCAGCTCTAAGGGCTCGCCGTCCTTGGTCACCGTGTAGCCGTTGAGGTCGAGCTCTAGGGGACCGAGCTTCAACACGCCCTCCTGGCTCCTGCCCTCCTGCCGCCCGAACCTCCGTAAGATCGCCCGGATGCGTGCCAGGAGCTCTTTGGTGTCGAAGGGTTTGGTGATGTAATCGTCCGCTCCGAGCTCCAAGCCCACGACCTTATCGACCGATTGGTCCTTGGCCGTGAGCATCACCACCGGAACATCACTTTTCTCCCTGATCTTCTTGAGCACCTCGAAACCGCTGATCCTGGGCAGCATGACATCAAGCACCACGAGATCCAAGCCGTCCTGACTGAGCTCCCGCAAGGCCTCCGCCCCATCGACCGCCGTGACCACCCGGTACCCCTCCGAGGAGAGCACGATCGTCATTACCTCCAAAAGCGCCGCATCGTCGTCGACCAGTAAAACAGTCTCTTCCAAAAACCCTTCACCTCCCTCGAAACGTCACCAGCTCCCCGATCCGGCTCCCAAACGTTTCAACTCGCATAGCAAATTATACCTCCGAACCTTAGGAAAAACTTGCATGTTCTACACTCAAATTTTATAATCTAAAAGACTAAAGTAAATCGATACCTCAAAAGGAGAGGTTAGATGGCTAAGAGCATCGGGATAGACCTTGGGACGACGAACAGTTGCGTGGCGGTTTTGGAGGGCGGCGAGCCGGTCGTCATCACCAATTCC
>JALZFK010000406.1 GCA_030861585.1 Actinomycetota bacterium
CCCGGATAGATTGCCGGGGCCTCTTCCTTTGCCCACCCCGAGTACCCTTGGTAGGGGTACCCTACCTCCTTGGCGCAAACCCCAGCGAGCCCACCAATCAGTTGGGCTGAAAGTCAAACGCTAGCGGACCGGGCAAGTAGCCGGCATGGCGTGGTCCGTATCTGTACGACAAATCCAAGACCGATCAAAGCATGACCCCCTAACGAACGCCTAAGGGTAGGTCTGCTTGGTGGGCATCAAGAGGGCTTCCTGGACGTTGACGTTCGCGGGTTGCGCAAAGGCGTAGATCAGGGCCCTGGCGATGTCTTCGCCTTGCAGGGCCTCGACCTGTTCGCGACTCTCCGTAAGATCGATGTTGAACCTCCAGTTGGTGTGAACGGCGCCCGGTTCTATAACGGAGCAGCGGATTCCGTCGGGACCCAGCTCCTTGCGCAGAGCGTCGTTGAAGCCCACCACCGCGAACTTGGTCGCGTTATACACCGCCCAACCTGCGATACCCGAGCGTCCACCGATGCTGGAGACTGTGCAGATCATGGCGCCCGCGCGCCCGCGCAGCAGGGGTATGGCCGCCCGGGTGCAAAAGAGCACACCGTACAGGTTGGCGTCGATGGTGGCGCGCCACTCCTCCGTCTCGCTCTCCTCGAACATGTTGTAATAGCCGACCCCGGCGTTGTTGAACAGTAGGTCAAGCCCTCCGAACTCGTCTTTAACACGCCCGAACAGCTCCTCCACCTGCGCCTCATCGCCCACATCCGTCGGCACGGCGATGAAGCCTTCGCCCAACTCTGCGACCAACCCCTCTATCTTTTCGGCCGAGCGCGCGACGAGCACGACCTTCGCGCCTTCGGCGGCCAAGGCTCGGGCCGCGGCCTCGCCGATACCGCTCGATGCCCCCGTGACCACGGCCACCTTGTTCTCTAGAGAGTTCAGCTGCACCTTCGTGCTCCTTTCGTTCCCCTCGTACGGTCCCGTCTTCTCGAATACCTTAGCCGACCCGCACCCGAGATGAGCGGCAGTTCGCCCTGCTTACCCTCCGTGGCCCCCGTGGTCTCCGGAGTTCCCTGACCCCGTCTCCTGAAAGCGAGAATCCCTAAGGGCTAAGCGTCGGTACGGGTACGGGGCGGCGTGTCGGCTACCGGCCGGGCGCCCGGTTTTACGACCCGCCCAGCTCGCCGCACTCTACGATCTCGGCGAAGCTTTGCCGGTCCTCGCGGACCTCCCGCTCAGGGTTCTGTAGGACCTCGGCTGCCGCCTCCCCGACCTTACCACCAGGTGGGGCGGCGTAGTTCATCGTGACCTCAATGCGCGTTCGGTCCGGGGTGGCCTCCTCGAAGCGCACCTCGCCGCTGGTCATGACCTCACCATCCTCGGTGTTCCAGCCGATTCCGCGAATCGGGGCCATCTCAGTTGTCTTGGCGTCGAATTCGACGCTCCTGCCCAAGGGGCCCTTGACCCTCCAGTGGCTAGTGTCCCGGTCGATCATGCGGACCTCCTCGACGTTCTGCATGAAGTTGGGGAAGTTCTCGAAGTTCGACCAGTAGGCGAAGACATCCTGCACCGGGGCCTCCACCTCTATCGTCTCGTGTACACGTTGAGCCATGACCTGCCTTTCTCTCGCTTACCGATTTCCAAGCCCCGAAGACACTATCAGCCTCAAAGTGGTCCAGTAAGACCTCACACTTCGAGTCGCCACAAAACGGCTTGAGTTGCGCTTCCGCGCCTTCTTGAGCAAGGAATCCTCCAACCTAGAGCCGGTCGTGGGCTTAAACCGTTTCTAGCCTGCCGCCCAGCGCCCGCTCTACTTCGAGAACATCCGTGCTCTAGAGGACTTGACGGAGTAAAACCTGCATGAGATCGAGCAGTTCTTCACAACGTTCAAACGGTCAGAGGGAGACGAGGAGGCAAAAGCGCTGGTGTGGTCCGCAAGAGGCATGCGTATGGTCAGCCGAAGCGTGCGCTAAGCCCGTTCAATCGCTCGGATAATAGCTGCGACATCATTTCGATTCTTCGGCTCCGCGTGCCTCTACGGCTTCCTCGCTGCCTTCGGCCGGCTCCTGAGGATGTTGCCTAGGTGTGTCGGAATACCCCGCTGCCCTTTCGCTCTCTTCGGGTCCTTCGACGCCGGCCGCCTCCACGGCCTCTTCGGCACCCTCAGCCGGTTCTTGGGGGTGTTTTGCCCTGTTCTCACTCATCAAAGCTCTCCTTGTCCGACTTCGTCGGTCTCGCCATTACAAAGTCCTCTCTTCTCGATGGTAGCTGATCGGCGTACGGCAGAAAAGGGAAAGAAACACGGTCCGCCACGCGTTCGGCAGAATCTATTTTCTCACGCCGCAACAGCGGGGTCATTACACAGTTTGGGCCATTTCCTCGATCCGGTGCCCGTTACCAGCAAGTCTTTTTGCCGTAGTCTCCAAGGCAGCCAAGAAATCCGTAACCCGGCACAAGGCCGAATCGGGATGCTCGCCTTCGTATCGTCGGGGTGGTAGAGGATAGGGCGAATTCCGGATCTTACGGTAGCCTTCGGGCGCTCTATACAGTCTTGCTTATCGGCCCGCGCTCACACCGTTTGCCAGATCTTCTATCGATCGGTCAACCGCAGTCCGGCGCCCAAGAGCGAGGCCAAAGGATGACACGTTGTATAGCCCCGTCTACTCGCGCCGCAAAAGCCTTACGGATGGATCGTGGACGGTGCGCGTTACGCCCCGGCAATTGGGCTCTAAAGCACCTTGAGGATGTCCAGCTTACTCAGGGCCAAGCATAAACGCGGAGTTGCGACCGCGAGTACGCTCAACGCACCCGGTATGCGAAAACCCGGACCTTGAGTTCGGGATCTTCGAAGGGCAGATGCGCAAAGGGATCGGTGATCTCGACCAGCTGCCACGTCCCCTCCCTTTCGAGGGTTTCTTGCTTCTCTTTGAAGCCCCCATCCTCGTACACGTCGGTGCGGACGCTGAAGATCACGTAACCGCCAGGCTTGGTGACCCTGATCAACTCGTCGAAGGACTCGGGCGGGGCATGCCCTGCGGCGAAGACGCCCGCCGATACGACGGCGGCGAAGGCGTCGCTGGGGAGATCCAACTGTCCTCCCAGCTCCATCTGGCGCAAGTCCTTGTACACGCCCTTCTGGCGGGCCAGTTCGAGCATATTACGGGAGATGTCTATGCCGACAAGATCCCCGTAGCCGAGTAGCAAAAGTATCTCGCCCATCATCCCGGTGCCGGCACCTGCGTCAAGTACCGCTCCGTCTTCGGCCCGAACGTAGCGACCGAAGAACCCGGCCGTGACCGCGGGGGTAGCGTACCCGTA
>JALZFK010000021.1 GCA_030861585.1 Actinomycetota bacterium
TGTACGAGCTTATGCAGACGCTGGAGGACGAGGGCAAAGAGGTGAAGTTCGGCATCCATCCCGTCGCAGGGCGCATGCCCGGGCACATGAACGTCCTCTTGACCGAGGCCGACATACCATACGAGCAGCTCTACGACATGGAGGACATCAACCCCGAGTTCGAGGAAACCGACGCCGTGATAATCGTCGGGGCCAACGACGTCGTCAACCCGGTCGCTCGAGATGAAGAGCGACAGACCGCTATCTCCGGCATGCCCATCCTCGACGTAGACCACGCGAGCAGGGTGATCTTCGTCAAGCGCTCCTTGGGCCCCGGCTTCGCCGGCGTTGACAACGAGCTCTTCTACCAGGATCACACCTGGATGTTCTTCTCCGACGCCAACCAGGGCCTCCAGGACATCGCCGAAGCCGTGAAGAACGCTTAGAGAGCCGAAACTCGCGAAACAAGCTAGAGTAGAGGGCCGCGTAGCCGCCTGATCTAGCGCCCTTACGTGCCCTAGGCGCTCTCGCGCTGTTGCGAAACGTATCGCATGAGGCCGGCGACCAGCATCTCGTAGTTGGCCGCGAGCTCGTAGCGCTCGGACTCTTCGGGCCCGGCCCCCTCGCGGAGCATCTCCTCATCGCCCTTCGCCTCAAGCTCCTCGGCGATATCTTCCTGGGAGCGCTCCTCGTCCATGCGCTCCTCGACGAGGAGCATCCAGTCCTCGAGGCGCTGCTCCAGCTCGCTCAGGTGTCGTTCCACGTCCTCGTATGAGCCGAAGTGTGTGGGGCATAGGCTCGCCGGCGCGATCTTACGGATGGTCTCGATGCTCCCTTTCCACGCCTCGACGTCCACCTCCGGCGGGGGCGTCGGCGGCTTCACGTACGACTGGCCGGGCAGGCGCACCCCCGCCACGTCCCCGGTGAACAGCATCCCCGACCGGGGCTCGAGATAAGCCAGGTGGTGGTAGGCATGCCCCGGCGTGTAGTGCGCTACGAGTAAGCCGCCCGCCGCTTCGATCTCCTCACCCCCCTTGAGCTCCTCGAGGCGATCTTCTGGCACGGGCTGGGGCTCGCCGAACATCTCGTACATATTCTCTTCGCCGTAGATGCGCGCCGCGCTCTTGAGGAGCGTCGACGGGTCCACGAGGTGCGGGTAGCCGACCTCGTGCACGTAAAACGTGGCGTTCGGCAACAGCTCCGTCAGGTTCCCCGACGCCCCAGAGTGGTCCAGATGGATGTGGGTCAGGAAGACCTGCTCGATGTCTTCGGGCGCGACGCCGCGGTCTCTGAGGCCCTGCATGAGGTTCTCGACACATGTTGTGGGGCCGGTCTCGACGAGCGCCGCCGAATCCTCTCCCGTGAGGAGAAAGGAGGCGATGATCTCCTCCGTCTCCATAAAGCCTAAGTCCATTATATCTATCTTCATTTGCGCCTTTCCCAGCAGGTCGTTTTACGGGGCCGCTTCGGCTCTGGATCGGAGATTATACAGGCCTTCTCTGCTAGACTCTTCGCGCCCCGGACGCTGGATCAAAGGAGGACGCCGCCTTGGACCTGAACCTCATGCGCGAGCTGTCGGTCTCGACGGACTCCAAGATCGTCTTGCTCGTTTTGGACGGGCTCGGCGGGCTCCCGAACGAGGACGGCAGAACGGAGCTCGAGGGCGCAAGCACCCCCAACCTCGACGCTTTGGCAGCCCGTTCCGACCTCGGCCTGTCCAGACCCGTGGCCGCGGGGGTGAGCCCCGGCAGCGGCCCCGGGCACCTGGCCCTCTTCGGCTACGACCCTTTGAAGTACGAGGTCGGCCGCGGCGTCTTGAGCGCTCTGGGCGTCGGCTTCGAGCTCGGCGAGAACGACCTGGCCGCCAGGGTGAACTTCGCCACCAAGGACGATTCGGGCAGAATCTCCGACCGCCGCGCCGGTCGCATCGCCACGGACCGAGCGGCAAAGCTCGTCGACCTCCTCAACCAGAACTTACTCCTCGACGGCGTCGAAGTCTTCGTGGTACACGAAAAGGAGCATCGGGCCGTCGCCATCTTCCGGGGAACGGGTCTCTCGGACGCCCTCTCGGACTCGGATCCCCAAAGGGTGGGGCTCGCCCCCCTCCCCGTCCAACCCACGAACGGTGGTATCGAAGCCGAAAAGAGCGCCGAACTCGCCAACACCTTCATCGAAGAGGCAGATAGCATCCTCGCCGATTACCACCCGGCGAACACCGTACTCTTGCGTGGCTTCGGGATGCACCCGGCGCTCCCGGATTTCGACGAGGTATACAAGCTCCGCGCCGGGGCTATCGCAAGCTACCCCATGTACAAAGGCCTCGCCCGGCTCGCCGGTATGGAGATCCTTGAAGAAGGCGAAGGGATCGCCGGCGAGTTCGAAACCCTCAAGGAGA
>JALZFK010000048.1 GCA_030861585.1 Actinomycetota bacterium
TGGTTGCGGTGGTCCATGATCTCCGTGCGGATCCTGGCCTGCTGGGTTTCCTCGCCGGGATTCTTCACCACGAGGGAATACCGGTCCCCTTCCTGGATCGCGGGCGAGGTCGCCTTCCAGCGGAGCGGCCACCCGGGCATGCTTTTCTGATCTTTGTCGACGGGTGTGGACGCGCACGCAGACTCCGCCCGGGCCGGCGAGATCCCCAGGAGGCCGACTGCCAATGCGGGCGCCACGAGCAGCACCACCGCGAGGGCGCTAACCAGGGTCCACCGCCTGGCTCCGGCGGAAGGTGCCGTGATCTTTAGCGCGCAGAGCACTAGGAAAAGGCCCTCTACCGCCTTGCAGCTGATGCCTGCGGGCTCGATAAAGCCCTCCGCGCCGTGGTGGTGCCCCTCCACGCCGGGGAGCCCGACCGTTCCGTCGATGAAGTACGCCACGAAGGCGCCCAAAGCGACCACGGCCCCGAGCATCCAACCCCACCGCTGTCCCCGGTAGATGCCCCAGGCGGCCACCGTCGCGCCGGCGAAGTCGGCGAGAAACATCCAGCCCAGGTAGGTAGCCTCCTCGAAGTGCTCGGGGCTCAAGACGAGGTGGATCAGGCCCGAAACGAGGATCAGCGCGGCGCCCGCCAGGTCTATCAGACCCCGGCTTTGCCGGCCGTCCTCCAAAGCGCCGAGCAGGTTTCTAACTCTCGCCATAGTGGCCCTCCCTATAGTTCGACTATCTGACTTTATATAAGCTTGAACTGCTATCGCGTCTTCTTCAGTGTTTCATGCCTAGATAAAGGCTCCGTAAAGTTCGGTTAGCGTTTGATAAAGGTTCGCCCAATACTGTTCATAGGCTGCCGGGCTACTAGGTACAATCTCATCTATGGGTCTCAGGTTCCGTCTCAGGTTCCGGGTATGGATGCCGCTGTTGGCAGTGCTGCTGGTGCTGCTTGCGATCGCGACGCTACTCTTGTACGTGCTCCCCACGGCCAAATCCCGGCTCTCGGGGTACGCCAAGGATCGCGCCGTGGCCCAAGCTGATGCGGCGGCAAACGCCGCGGCTGATTCGGAGGGGCGCCCCCTGCGGAGGGAGCTGAGGCTCGCCACCGATAGCGAGGGAGGAGAGGTGCTAGTCGTCGACAACGAGGGCCAGGTCGTAGAGCGGATCGGTGAACGTCTCCTCCATCCCACGCCGGAGGATCTCCTCCAGCAAGCCGCCGCGGGAGAACGAGTCAACGAGACGGTCGGAGGCCGGAGGGTGGCGGTGGTCCCGCTCGTCCGCGAGGGCGACCTTGCGGGAGGGATCGTCTTCGTTGCCGGGGACTCCGAGGATGTCCTTTACCGACTCTTCATGCGCAGCGGGATCGAGGCGGCGGTGGTGGCCTCGCTCCTCGGTGGCGGCCTCGCACTCCTTTTGGCGATCCTCCTCGGCCGGCGCGTTGGAAGGATCACCCTGGGCGCCCGGACGATGGCCAAGGGCGACCTCTCCAGCCGCATCAAACCCGGCTTCGACGACGAGCTCGGCGAGCTCGCCAAGACCTTCAACTCCATGGCCGAGAGGCTCGAGAGCTCCTTCCTCCAGCTCGAAGAGAAGGGCGCGACGCTCGGCGCCATCCTAAACAACCTCGCCGAGGGGGTGCTGGTAACGGACCTCTCGGGCAACGTGACGTTTATCAACCCCTCCGCTTGCGCGATGCTGGGCCTGGTCGGCGAAGAGCACTCGGGGGTGCTGCCGAGCCCTTGGAAGGACTTCGACCTGCCGGGGGCGGTTTCCCGCTGCGCGAAGGAGCGGGAGTGCGGCGAGGCCCGCGTACGGGACGGGGAGAGCTTTCTGGAGGTCAGGCTGGAGCACATGCCCGCATACGACGAACACAAGGGTGGGGTCCTCGTGGTGATAAGAGACCTTTCGGAGGGACGGCGGTTGGAAGCGAACCAGCAGCGCTTCCTGGCCAACGCCGCCCACGAGCTGAAAACCCCGATCACCACGATTTTGGGCGCTTCGGAGCTCCTGCTCACCGAGAGCGAGGACGACCCCAAGGTCCGGCATCGCTTCTTGAACCACATCCTCTCGGAGGCTCGCCGTATGCAGCGGCTCTCGGACACTTTGCTGCGCCTGGCGCGGACGGGCGTGGACTTCAGGGACCCAGAGATCGTGGTCGTGGACCTGGACGGGGCGACGAGAGAGGCCGTTGAGCGGATGGAGCCGCTCGCCGAGAGCGCGGGGCTCGTCTTGCGCGTGGAGGGCCAGGGTGGACGTGTCCGGGCGGATCACGAGTGGCTCGAGCAGGCGCTCCTCGTGGTGCTCGGCAACGCCGTCCGGCACTCGGAGCGCGGGAGCGAGGTCAGGGTGCGCGTGGAGAGCGGTGCCGTGACGGTGGAGGACGAAGGGACGGGAATCAGCGAGGCCGACTTACCCTACGTCTTCGAGCGCTTCTACCGGGGCAAACGAAGCTCCGGGGGCTTCGGGTTGGGGTTAGCCATCTGCAAGGACCTCGTGGAGAGGATGGGCGGGAGTATCTCGCTCTACTCGGAGGAAGGCGTAGGGACGAAGGTCGAGATGGAGCTGCCGGAGGTATAGAGTCGGGTGCCGAGGATACTGATAGCCGAGGATGACCCCGCCGTCGGGGACGTGGTCGAGCACGCGCTCTCCCGCGAGGGGATGAAAACGCTGGTGGTCGAGGACGGGGAGGCGGCGCTGGAGCGCCTGAGGTGGGAGGCGGAGCCCTTCGACCTCGTCGTCCTGGACGTGATGCTGCCGGGAATGGACGGCATAAGCGTCTGCCGCGAGATCCGGGCAGGCGAGGCCGGGAGCGCGAGCAGTGACGTACCTATAGTGATGCTCACCGCCCGCGACGACGAGACGAGCGTGGTGGTGGGCCTCGAGGTAGGAGCCGACGACTACATAACCAAGCCTTTTTCCCCGCGCGAGCTGGTGAGCCGCGTCCGGGCGCACCTCCGGCGGCGGCGCCTGGACGCCAAGCGCTTACCTGACGAGCAGCAGAAGCTCGAGTTCCCGGGGCTTGAGCTGGATCTCCGGAGTAGGTGGGTAACCAGCGGGGGGGAGCCCGTAGCGCTGACGGCCAAGGAGTTCGAGCTTTTGGCGCTCCTGGCCGCCAACCCGGGGCGCGTATACAGCCGGGAGCAGATCATGCGTCACCTCTGGGACGGGGAGTTCTACGGCGAAGCCCGCGCGGTCGACGTCCACGTCCAGCACATCCGCAGAAAGATAGAGCCCGATCCCAAGAACCCTCACTACGTACAAACCGTCCGTGGCGTCGGCTACAGGTTCGCCGAACTCTAGACCGACAAACCAAGACACCCCTACGGATCATCCGCCTCCTCCGTTTCCGCTCTCCTCGTCCCTGCTCCTTTGGAGCTGCGTCGCCGGCCAAGCATCCGCCGTCGGCCTTCCAGCCTGACACTCCGGGGTTTCGGCGAAAGCCGGAAGGCACGGGGCAAGCGTTGCAGTACCACAAAGTACGGGACCATCTTTGCTCTGCTTCGATCGCTACCCCACTACTTATGACGAGTAGCTGCTGAAGATGGGGATCATGTCGTTTGGTATCGTCCTTTATACCTCTTCTGGGGTATTGGAGTAGGACGCCGCTTTATCCGTGCCGCATCAGGTATCTTGCTTGCCCCCTTCGTTAGCGTCCGCAGTTTCGTGCTCGGTCTTATGCTCTTCTTCTTGTATATTGCTATTTGAGGTGTAGTAGTGGATCGCCGAGTTCACCTCGGCGCCCAAGAGGAGAACCGCCGCCGAGATGTAGAAGTACAATAGCAGCGCGAAGGCAGCACCGAGGCTGCCGTAGATAACGCTGTAGTTAGCGAAGTTCGTCAGGTAATACCCGAAACCCAGCGAGGCGACCACCCAAGTAACCACGGCGAGAGCAGCACCCGGCGTGATGATCCGGTACGGCCGGTGCACGTTCGGTATCGCCCAATAGACGATGGACACGGCTAACATGATCAGGACGAGCGCGACGGGCAAGCGTAGCCTCGCCCACACAGAGATGAACACCTCGTCCAGTCCTACCAGTCCCACGATCCACTCCACCACCTCCGGTCCGACCAGCAGCAGGGCCATCGCGAGGATTACCATGATTGCGAGGCTCAAAGCGTAAAAGAACGAGAGTGGATAACGCTTCCAGCCGGGGCGAGACTCCTCGACTTCGTGAACGGCGTTTAGGGCTTTTGTCAGCGACCGGACGCCAGACGAAATAGACCAGATCGCAAGACCGATGCTTACCCCAAGCACCGTGCTCTGAGCCTGATACTGGCTCTGCCTGATCACCCATTCCACGAACGCTGCGTATTGGTCTTGCAGTGCGAAGCTTGCTTGCTCGACTAGCCAGTCGAAGAAGCCGCTAAATCCCAGGAATCCCAGCAACACTACCAGTAAGGCGAAGAACGGAAGGAATGCGAAGAGCGCCCGGTAAGCAAGTGCCGCCGAGTACTCTAGCATGTTGTGTCTAAGATATTTTCTGATCGAGCGCCTGCTCACCTCGAAGAGAAGCCGCAAGATTCGCGATTCTGGAATCTTCATGCTACTGGCTCCTGGTGCGACGGCGAACGCGGAAGAAGTCGAAGAGTAATATAACTGAGGCCAGCACGAGTACGCCCAGCATCACACCAAGACGCTTGGGGACAGCCACATGAGGAGCACCAACGCTACCAGAACGCCCAAAAGGAGCATGCGCAAGGTTCGTTCGAGATCCAGATCGGCACCTTTGGAGTTTTTGTACGCGCCGAACCTACAGCCAGCCGTTCCGTTTTTTCTCTCACTGTCTATCTTCCACGGCCTCTTCTCTCCACTATCATAATAATATCTGGTGCTTTCGGGCATGGAATTCGATACGTCGAATCTGCTCGCTGCTGGGTTCACGCTCAAAGCCGCTTCCCTTAGCCTTATAACACGCGAATATCGAGGTTTAGTTCCGCTTGCACAGCTGTGCGGGCCACAAGCCGGACGTTTCTGTCGCCGATGCGGTCGATCACCCGGTGCTCCGAACGTGTCGCGCAGCAGGTGGGAAATCCCCCCTTTCGTCGAACACCGGCTCTCGCTGGCTTGCTTATCGGCACGAAGGTACCTAACTTCCGTCCCTGTTTGCAAAACTGGGTAAACTTATCCCTGCCCGATCAAGAGGAGGCACGCTGTGGAAGCAGGCAACCGCGACTCGTCCCTTACCGCGACGACGAAACCCCTAGAACCCCATGGTGAACGTTTGGATAGTGCCCTGGCGCGGGCCAGCGATGCGCCGCTGCGCGAGGGCAACCAGGTCGCACTGCTGAGAGACGGACCAAATACTTACGACGATTGGCTCGCGGAGATCGCGCGCGCCAAGCGCTGGGTTCATCTCGAGAACTACATCTTCCGGGCGGACGAGGTTGGACGCCGCTTTGCCGAAGCTTTATGTGAGAAGGCAGCGGAAGGTGTGCGGGTTCGGGTACTCTACGACTGGTTCGGTTGCTTGGATACACCGCGAGCTTTCTGGCGCCGGCTCCGGAGTGCAGGCGTGGAGGTCCGGGTGGCTAACCCACTAACGCTCGGGGCGCCGCTGGGGGTGGTGCGCCGCGACCACCGCAAGCTGCTGGGCGTGGACGGGACGTACGCCTCGACGGGTGGGGTGTGCATCTCCGAAGGTTGGTTGGTTCGCTCTCCGGAGACCGGCTTGCCCTACCGCGACACCGCCGTCAGCGTGCGAGGTCCGGCGGTGGCCGACCTGGAGCGCGCCTTCGCCGGCACGTGGGACGAGGCGGGCAAGCGGCTACCCGACGAAGAGCGTCCGCGAGCGGAGAGCATCTCGGCAGCGGGAGACGAGGCGGTGCGAGTGATCATCCAGGAACCGCGCAGAATGCGCACCTTACGGATGTTGCAGCTGCTCACCGCCGGGGTGCAGCAGCGACTGTGGATCACCGATGCGTACTTCCTCTCCATGCCGATCCTCACCCAATCTTTGATGGCGACGGCGCGGGACGGCGTAGACGTGCGGGTCTTGGTACCGTCTACCAACGACTTGGCTTGGATCGGGGCGCTCTCGCGAACCGGCTACCGGCAGTTCCTGGAAGCGGGCGTCCGCATCTTCGAATACGGAGGCCCGATGATTCACGCCAAGACCCTTGTTGCCGACGGCTGGTGGTCGAAGGTGGGCTCGACGAACCTCAACTTTAGCAGCCTGTTCGCCAACTGGGAGATCGACCTCATGGCAGAAGACCTTGGCTTTGCCTCGAAGATGGAACAGTTGTTCGAGGAAGACCTCGCCAACGCGAGAGAGGTTCGCCTAGTGCAAAGTGGCCGACACTTGAGGGTGCGTCCGGAGCATCCCATCGATACCGCGAACCGCGGGGCGCGTCGGGGCGCCGTGGGCAGCGGCGCGGGATCCGGGGCCACCCTCACCAGGGTGGGGAGCGCGGCCCTCCAGAAGACCGGCGCTCCCCTCCGCACACACGAGCACGCCCTCGCCGCGGCGGCCAGCGGTGCCCTGCTGGGATCTTCCCTGCTCGCCACCCGCTTCCCGCGCCTCGTCGCCTGGCCGCTGGCGGCCACTGGCGGCCTGTTGGGTGGCATGGGAGTGTTGCGCGCCGCCCGCTCAGCACTCTCCAGTGGCATAACGAGTCCCCCTGATCTGGAGCA
>JALZFK010000057.1 GCA_030861585.1 Actinomycetota bacterium
ACGGTAGGCCTTGGGCATCGCCCTCCCGGAGGTCGACCTTCATCCCGAGCTCGCGGGCCCTCTGGCGTGCGATCTCGAGCATGGCGGGGCTGAGGTCGACGCCGGTCAAGCGTACTCCGTCGGGGTAGAAGGCGAGGTTGAGCCCCGTGCCGATCGTGACCTCAAGCACCTCTCCATGGGTGTGCGAGCACACCCACCGGCGCCCATCCTCGAACAGGGTCTTCTCACACAAGGCGGCATTCCGATCGTACCTTGGCGCCTGCTTATCCCAGATGCGCCTTATTCTCTCGGTCTCTCTGGTTAAAGTGTCGGACATGCCCGCGGCCTCTTCCCCGTGGATGGTTACCCTACTATGCGGTAGGTACGTTGCTGCTAAAAGAAAGTTCCTCCCTAATAACCACTGGCGCTCCCTTCCGTCCGATGGTAGACCGAGGAGCAGTTCGGCGAGGTCCTCTGGCCTGGAGACTTCCCATGGGCAGCCTAGCCAAGAACCGTACACGCACTGTTTATCCTGGGGCTCCCTCCGCTCGGCGCTTGGCCGCTCGCAACCAGCTTCGTCGTATTAACGCGCTGCCGGGGTAGATCACCCGCCAGTAGAGCGCGAATCTCCGGCGCGAGATGGCGTCGGTGGTCATAACGCAGGTCTCGGTAGTGAGCCGGCTGCCACGGTCTGCGGGCTCGACGAAGAAGTTCATCGCGACCTTGGCGTAGCCCGGCTCCTCGAAGGCGACGAACTGGCGCACGTCCCTAATGGCGGAAGCCGAGCCGCCAAGGGGTTTCCACATCTGGCCGATCTCGCCGCCGACCACCGTGGGTTGCACTGTTATTGCCCCACACCTATCGGCAGTGTACGATCCCCGCTCGGGAGTTCTAAGCACGCGTTGGCGCACCCATTTTTGCCATAATCCAACTTATAAACCACTATAGCCAACAGAAACCCTCGCGCGCAATCTGTGATTGAGAGGGCGTTCTAAGGCGCTTTAAGGTATTCGTTAGTGATATATGAGGTGACCAGCTAGCAGGAATGACAAGGACGGGATGTCAACCGAAATGGTAGTTCAGGCAGAGCTTCGGGTTCCAATATTCCAGCCGGGATTTGGGCCGCCGCGCGATTTTGCAGTCCGGGTCATCGTGCTGGTGCCAGAAGCCGCGGCGGTGGTCTCCCAGGCCGAAGGTCATCCGGCGCGGCCGTGGTGGGAGTTCACCCCGGAAAAGAAGGCCCGCGAAGCGCGTGAGAAGAGGGCCGGAAAGGAGAAGGCATGAAACCACGCATCACTGTTATCACTAACGGTGTTGATGATTTGGAGAAGTCGCTCCGGTTTTATCGAGACGGCCTTGGGCTCCAGACGCAAGGCATTATTGGCACAGAGTTCGAGTACGGGGCCGTAACCTTCTTTGACCTGCAAGCCGGTTTGAAGCTCGCAATCTGGCCGCGTAAGAGCATCTCCCAGGATTCCGGCACCCCTGTGGGACCTTCAAGTCCGACAGAATTCACGCTTGGACATAACGTGTCGTCCAAAGTGGAAGTCGATGCAGTTATGCAGCAAGCTAGAAAAGCAGGAGCGGTGATCGTAAAGGATGCTCACGATACCTTTTGGGGTGGCTACGCGGGTTATTTTGAGGATCCGGACCAACACCTTTGGGAGGTACTGTGGAACCCTGATTTTGAACTTAACGAATGAGGCATAACAATGCGCTCCAGCCGATGTCTCGGCCGCCGGCCTTCGCAAGAACGACCCGGCTAAGGTGCCCGGGGGCATGGAGAGGGCCTTGGTTGCAGAGGGCGTAGAGTACCCCGCCTTCTCCTTCCAGGCGAATGGAGATGCTCGGGAGTCAGCAGGAGTCTGTAAGCGACGAGTTGGAGTAAAGGTGATCGACTGATGGCAGCACGGATCGTGGTGACGGAGTTCGTATCGCTCGACGGCGTCATGGAGGCGCCGGGCGGCGAGCCGGGATTCAAGTACCCGGGTTGGACCTTCGAGTTCGACCGCGGAGACGACGGGAATCAGT